>JAZKBU010000018.1 GCA_040388375.1 Bacteroidota bacterium
CCTAGACTCTACTGAACCAAAATCAGTCGTGTTGCCAGTTACACCATCGGACAATTTCCCTTGTTGGTTATTTTAGGGAGTGCAAAAGTAAAAACTTTTGACAATTTGTAAAGACTTTTCTTAAAAAAATTTATTGATTAAAAGCAATTATTTGACTAACCACCGTTTATAATTAAAAAACTGTTTATACATTGTTGCTAAAAGCTTCTATTTATTGAGGATTTTTGCGCTTTAAGATTTCGAATCAAAAATTGGACAATATTTTAACTATAGCGCTGGTTTCACCACATTCGGGTAATAGGTTTGCAACTTATTTAAGCTATTACACTGAATTACTTTTACGTAAAGGTAAAAAAGTGGTGGTTATTAGTCCTGAGTTTTTTGAAATTTCGGAGTATGTACAAATACATATACCCCGTTTTGCCCATAATTTTACGGCTTTACCGCTCGATGAAAAATTATTTGCCCATAATAAACCTAAATATTTTGAACTATTAGGTCGCTGGGGAGCAGTAAGCAGAAAATTAAAAGTAGCCGAAAAACGAGTTGGAGCAGCTATTGACTTTGTGTTTTTCTGCCCAATTGACCCGTTTATACGTGAATCGGTACATATTATGTTG
Source organism: Bacteroidota bacterium (assembly GCA_040388375.1). Taxonomy (NCBI): domain Bacteria; kingdom Pseudomonadati; phylum Bacteroidota; species Bacteroidota bacterium. Next base: position 621 of record JAZKBU010000018.1, read on the forward strand.
CTCGATTTAACTTTTAAATATAAATGGAGTGGTATTTATTTTAACCCGGCTCCTTACAGATTAAAGCAACTAAAACTGGATGTAGACCCCAAGTTTTTAGAACCTGATTATCTTTTTAAATCAGAAAACTGTGTAGGCGTATGTGTGCTCGACAGGTTTATTACAGAACCATTACGTAGCCGTGTATATAAAAAAGTGGTCGTGTTTCCTGAAATAAGCAATGTAAATACTGACAAAAAAGAATCTGCTTATAAAAAGCAAATTCAAGAACTGTCGCGAAGCAGAATTGTGGTAGGCCTTTTAGGGGTCGAAAACAATGAAGGCATTACGGCTTTGATTAGACTTATTAAAAAAGTAGATATTGATAAATACTTTTTTGTGTTTGCTGGCAAGCTCGACTTTTCGGCCATGAGTGAAGAACAGAGGCAGGAAGTTGAACAGTTTATGGAACACCATGAGCAAAACGTACTGTTTATTTTACAAGCATTGAGCGATGAACAGGTAAATCAATTGTACAAAGAGATTGACATTAGTTATTTGTATTTTTACAACTATGTTTCATCAAACCACTTGTTAACCAAAGCGGCTTATTATAAAAAACCTGTATTGGCCAATAAGGATTTTTGTGTAGGCGATACTGTAAAAAAATTCAAAATCGGGTTGAGTGTAAACGGTAAAATGGAAGAGAGTGTAAGTGCTTTGGAATTTTTAAGATTAGAGCGTTTAGATTTTAACGTATTTGACAAAGAAGCTTTTGATGAATACTATAGTCTGCAATCGGAAACATTTTTAGCAGATGCTTTTGAACAAATTATGTTATTTTAATGTTTTTTTCGCAAAACAATTGGTTTACTTACTAAAAAGGCTTTATTCGTACTATAATTAATACAAAAAACCTTGGATAGTTTTTGGGATTTATTCAAACCGCAGGAGTTAATTGAATTTGGAGGCTTTGCCTTGGTGCTAGCCATTATATTCTTGGAGAATGGGGTTTTCTTTGGTTTTTTCCTACCGGGCGACTCTCTCCTATTTACAGCTGGTCTTTTAGCTACCACTATTTTAAAAGTAACTTTATTTAAACTAATAGCAGGTATTGCCTTGGCAGCTATTGCGGGCTATTACTTTGGTTATTGGTTTGGCTGGAAAACTGGTAATAGCTTGTATCAACGTAAGGATAGCCTGTTTTTTAAGAAAAAATACATTGAAACAGCGGAAACATTTTATCAAAAATACGGTGGTATTACACTCATTTTTGGTCGGTTTTTACCCATTGTAAGAACCTTTGCTCCTATCCTTGCAGGTATAGTCAGGGTTAATCCTTTTGTATTTTTTATTTACAATGTAATAGGTGCTTTTCTTTGGCCTTTAATTGTTACCGGTTCCGGCTTTTATGTTGGTCAGGTATTTCCGGAGGCTATTAATTACTTAAACTATATTATTATCTTATTTATAGTAGTTACCAGTATTCCCGTTATTAAATCGTATAGAGAAAAAACAAAAAAAGCTACTAACGAAAAAGTATAAAAAACACAGTCAAGTAAATTACTTGACTGTGTTTTTATTCAAATATTCTTCAACACTTCTTTTATCTCTTTTAAAGTAGATGGTTTGGCTTCTATATCCAACGTTAAATTATCAGTAAACTTAGTTTGTTTAATACATAATAATGGTCCTTCTTTTATGTGGTAAGAAACAAAAATTATTTTCACCTCTGTACCCTTAGGCATTTGCGCTGTATATCCAAAATCGGTTTTAGAAGCATACATAAAACTATTTAATGAAGGGACAAAAAAAGCTACTTTGGCATCGCCTTCAAAAGGAATATTAATAGTAGCCATACTATTCTGAGGTTGATTATAAAACCTATCACAATTAAACATTCCAAAGTTACTCAAGGCTGTTTCATAAACCTTAGCTACTTTGTTTTCATTAAAAGTATTTCTACTATTTTGGCTTGATATTACTTGACCTCTGGCTATGTCAAGCATTTTTAAAAGTTCATTATTGCTATCTAATAAATTCTGGGCATAAGTAACATTGTTAGTCATTAACATACCTCTAATACGGTAATTATTGTAATAATTTAAGCTTAATTCCGCTTTACCAAAATTCATCCTCATGACTTCATCCATACTTAAATCTTTATAGTAATCAATAATGGTCAAGGCCATTTTATGAGCATAAGCTGTGGCATATCCATAACTATAAGGACCTATTGCTCTTAAAAACTGTTGTTTCAAATCTGTATTATTTACTAAAGTGCTGTTGTTACTCTGTTCAATTAAATTTTGAATAGCCCTATTCCACTGCATTCGTTCATAAAAATCGGCATATTGTTGATGTTTAACGGCTTGTTCCTCCAACCAATTTTTAAAAGTATTGAATTCTACAGTCTCAAATTGAATGGAATCCTTTTTATACTTTGCCAAAAGGCTATCATACTTTGCTATTTTTTTTAAATACATAGCAAGTCTTTTTTCATAATACTTTTTCCGATTGGCTAGTTCTATTTTATACAATTTGGACAAATAACTTTTCGGATAAAACAATCTTTCTCTCCAATTGAATAAACTTTTATATTGGGGCAATACCATTTTGGGGTATTTTAACGCCAATTGCGGGTGTTCAGGTTTTTTGGGTAGTCTATAAACAAAGGAAGGTGTATCATTACTCCACTTACAAGCTACTTTCCATTTATCCAATTTATTTACATCTAATTTAACAGGCTTAGTTGTTTCATTTTTTTCTAAACCTTTAGGTAAAAATGGAGTGGAAGTCATTTTCCATTCGGTAGTGCCATCAGTGTTTTGTACAGCGGTAAATAATGACATATTATTCCTCATATTAATGGTTGGCATATATACAGTCATACTACTTCCTTCATTGAGTTTTAGCTCCTCCTTACTTTCCATTGAATAAGCTTTAATACTAAACATGCCGCCACTCTCTAACAACCTCCCATTACTCGCTGTTGATAGTTGATTGAATGCTGCATCTGCCGGTTTTAAATACTCCTCTAATACAATATTTACTGAACCTTGTACGGGTAGCCCTTTTAAAGTAGTAATAGTGTTAGCAGGTATAATTATATTGGTTCCATTACTTCCTTTAATGGTATTGTTTTGATTAGTCAGTATTGTATAAGTTTGTTTATAATCTGGTCTTATTTCATTCAAAACATCGTTAGTAGAATTAATACAATAAGTGTTCAATATTATTTCAACACGTCTGTTATCAGCTTTACCTGTTGGCGTATTATTATCGGTTTTTGGCTTCTTTTCACCAAATGCCTTGCTAATAATACGGGCTGATTTCAATTCTTTTTCCAATAAATAATCTTTAACGGCTTGCGCTCTTTTGCTTGATAATTGAATATTGTAAGAATCACCTGCATTATTATCAGTATGTGCCTGAAGATATATTTCGTAATAGGAACTTTGATTGGCCTGGCAGAATAAACTATCCAGAATGGCATTATCGCCAACATCCAGGACGTGCTCATTTGATTTAAAATTAACTTGATAGGTAAATGACCTATTTTGCCCTTGAGCGCTGTTAATAAAAACCATTATTAACAGTAGCATGAAATTGTTTCTGTACTGCATAATTTTTAAATTTATTATTAATTAAACGTTGCCTTACTTTTTTTGGTATGAAAATTATACAGTTTCTTTACTTAAAAAATATACTAAAGGGGGCTATATGAATTGAATAAAAAGAATAGCTAAATTTGACAGACTTGAACAACTATTAATATGCCCGTAGAATCAACTCCACTCATTCTTCAAAATATAGCTAAACATATAACGCTTGATAGCAATGAGCAGGATTATTTTCTATCATTACTACAGGTTAAACATATTAAACGTAAAAATTTTTTACTGCAAGCCAATGAAGTAATTAAAACAGAAAATTTTATAAGTAAAGGCTGCTTACGAGCTTATACTATTGATAGCAATGGAGTAGAACACATTATTATGTTTGGCATAGAAGGCTGGTGGGTTGGCGACATGTACAGCTTTTTAACTCAATTACCAGCTACTTATTTTATTGATGCTTTGGAAGACACGGAACTATTGCAAATTTCTAAAAGCAATTTGGAAAAACTATATGAACGGGTTCCTAAGTTTGAACGATTTTTTAGAATAATACTTCAAAATGCTTTTATAGCCCAACAACAACGTATCAACCAGAATTTATCTTTTACGGCTGAACAACGTTATCAGTTCTTCGTGCAGAAATATCCCTCCCTTGAGCAACGTATTTCGCAAAAACAAATTGCTTCTTACTTAGGTATTACACCAGTATTTTTAAGCATGCTTCGCAAAAGATTAAGCAAACAGTAATTTATTAAACTACTTTAATTTTTATCATTTCCGATAGCTGTTGTTTTGAACCATGAAAAAAACAATAATCGCAGGCTTATTAGCCTTGGCAACAATTGGAGCACTAACGGCTCAAAACACTACTTGGAATTTGGACAAATCTCATTCCTCTATCAACTTTGCTATTGACCATTTAATTATTTCGGAAACTACCGGTAAGTTTACTGATTATGCGGTAAATGCAAAATCAGACAAGCCTGATTTTACAGATGTAATTTTTGATTTTACAGCCCAGGTAAACAGTATAAATACTGCTGATGAAAAAAGAGATGAACATTTGAAAGGCCCTGACTTTTTTGATGCGGCTAAACATCCAACTATTATTTTTAAGGGCAAAAAATTTGTTAAAGTGAATGGCAACAGCTACAAAGTGTATGGCGAATTAACCATGCATGGCATAACTAAATCAATTGTTTTAGATGCACGCTTTGGCGGAATTGTAAAAGACCCTTGGGGAGGAACAAGAGCAGGATTGAAAATTTGGGGTGATATAGACCGTTACGATTTCGGTTTAAAATACAATTCGGTTTTAGAAGCCGGAGGTTTATCAATAGGTCAAACAGTGAGAATAAGCTGTAATATTGAATTGATAAAAAAATAATAAAGAAAGCCTTGAATTTAGCTATCCCTAAGTTCAGGGCTTATTTTTTTGTTCGGGCGTACATATTAAAATGATCAACCAAACCAAATTCAAAATTATGGTTTTTACTGATGTAGTTTTTTATTTCGCCTTCGCCTGATAGCTTTTCTTCTATAATCAATATCACTTCATCAAAATAGTTTAAAAAGTTGCGAGCACCTTCCAACAAATCAATCTCCATACCTTCTACATCTATTTTAACCAATATACGATCTGATTTTTTCAGATTGAAACCTTCAAATACATCGTCTAATCTATTAATTTCAAATTTCTCGTCAGTCACATAATCAACCTTTTTGCTTGCGCCCATGTTTAAATGGTCAACCAAAAAATATTCAACAGCATGTTTGCGACCTAAGCCATAGTTTAATACCTGAACTTTTGATTCTACATTATTTAAAGCAGTATTTTTTAAAATTAACTCATAGCTATTTTTTACCGGTTCAAAAGCAATACATTTTTTTCCTTCTTTAGCTAACCAAACAGAAAACTCTCCAACGCAAGCACCGGCATCAATGTAAACATCAAAATCACTTTGTTCAATAAATTTTTTAACGCCTAACTCGTAAGCATAATTAATATATTGAAAATCTAAAGTATTGGCTCTGGTGTAAAATGACCCTAAACCGCTTTTTACCAAACGGGCTTCGGCATTTGATTTTTGCGTTAATAAAAAATAGATAGAATAATATATAGACTTAAAGTCTCCATATTTTATGTATTGCCAGAAATAGGCTAAATAGGTATAAATTTTTTTCATCAACTAGTTAAAATGCCAAGTTCACAAAACAATTAAAAATTAGCTTAAAAACATACTTCTTTTATTTAAGCAGCCGCTTTTACCCCAATGCAAGCCTTGTTATTCAAGCCTAGTGGCTGCTATAGAAAACAAAAAGTTGCATAATTTCATATTGGTAAAATATAATTTAAACATCATTTGTTCAATCAATAATAGTTAAAGCGGTATCCTTTCACTTAATTATCAGGTATAATTAGCCCTTTTTAACAAAAACCTATTTTGGTTGTGCGCTGCTTATAACATACATTTGCCCACCATGCAACAAGGTGTTTTGTATATAGTACCCACTCCTATTGGTAATTTAGAAGATATTACTTTAAGGGCTCTTAGAATTTTAAAGGAGGTTGATTTAATTATTGCGGAAGATACCAGGCAAAGCATTAAGCTATTAAATCATTACCAAATTCAAAAACCTTTACAGAGTTATCACATGCATAATGAGCATAAGGTTTTGCAGCATTATATAAACGAGTTACTTAACGGTAAAAACATTGCTTTAATTAGCGATGCAGGAACTCCAGCTATAAGCGACCCAGGGTTTTTATTGGTACGTGAAAGTTTAAGAAATAGTATTAAGGTTGATTGCCTGCCGGGTGCCACAGCTTTTGTTCCGGCATTGGTAAAAAGTGGTTTGCCTGCTGATAGTTTTTGTTTTGAAGGTTTTTTACCTGAAAAAAAAGGCCGACAAACGATGCTCAAAAAACTATGCGAAGAGGAACGAACCATTATTCTATATGAAAGCCCGCATAGAATAGTAAAAACTTTAAAACAATTTGTAGAGTATTTTGGTGCGGACAGGCTGATAAGTGTAAGCAGGGAATTAACCAAAACTTTTGAAGAAACAGTAAATGGGACGGTACAAGAAGTGCTTACTCATTTTGAAAACAACATAGTTAAAGGCGAATTTGTAATTGTTATTGATGGTAAAAAATAATTATTTAAGATGGCTTTTATATAGCATAGGTGCCGCTTGCAGCTTCGGCTTAGCATGGATTCCATATAGTATTACCCCACTTATACTGATAAGTTTTTTCTTGCTTTTATTATTGGAACAAGAAATAAGGTTAAGCAAAAAAGATTCGGCTTGGTTCTTATTATACATAGTAATTGCCAGTTTTGGTTTAAACTTTTTTACTACTTACTGGATATGGAATGCAAGCCCAGGAGGTGGTGTATTTGCATGGGTTTTTGATACTTTTTTAATGATTTTGCCTTTTCTTATTTTTCATATAGTGAATAGAAAAACGCAACAGGTTAACTATTGGTTTTTTATAGCTTTATGGATTGGCATGGAACTGTTACACAGTCGTTGGGAATTTGCTTACCCTTGGTTAACTTTAGGAAATGTATTTGCAGCCTGGCCTAAACTCATTCAATGGTATGAATATACAGGTGTTTTTGGTGGAAGTTTATGGATATTGGCAGGCAGTGTAGCCGGCTTAAAATTATTCAATTATTATAAAGAGCATAAAACCATTCCTGTTAAAAAGGTTTTCAATCAATTGTTCATTTATATACTGGCTCCTTTATTTGTGTCGTTTTACATTTTAACGGATAGACATGAACCGAGAAAAGAGTTTAAACGTTTCAGTGAAATTACCATTGTACAACCTAACTTTGATTCTTACGAAAAATTTAACAGCATTACTCCTGACGGGCAAATAAAACAAATTATAAACTTAGCCTCCTCACAAATAAGCTCGACAACACATTTAATTTTAGCACCTGAAACTGCCATACAGGAAAATGTAGATGAACGTAACTACGATAAGAATAATGCTATTAATTTATTAGATACTTTTATTAACCAACACGCAGGTTTGAGCTTGTTAACAGGGGCTAGCTCTTTTAAATTTTATTTTGATAAAGCTGAAATAACACCTACTGCAAGGCTTTACAAAGAAGACAATATATATTACGATTATTACAACACGGCTCTTTTTAAAAACAGTGCTGCTCCATGGCAAGCATACCATAAAAGTAAGTTAGTACCCGGTGTTGAAAATATGCCTTATGTAAATGTATTTCGTTTCTTAAAAAAATTTGTAATTGACTTAGGCGGCACTAGTGGTGGACTTGGTAGGGATAAAGAAGTTAGCAATTTTACTGATATTAATAAAGTGCAATATGCGCCTGTTATTTGTTACGAAAGTGTGTTTGGAGAATACGTAAGCAACTATGTAAAAAAGGGGGCCAATATTATTTGTATTATAACCAACGATGGCTGGTGGGGTAATACGGCTGGGTATAAACAACATTTTGAATATGCTAAATTACGCGCTATTGAAAACAGACGCTTTATAGCACGTTCAGCCAATACAGGTATCTCTGGATTTATTGATGATGAGGGCAATGTAATACAACAAAGCAAGTGGGATGAAGCTGTAGCTCTTAAACAAAAAGTACAAGTTAATAACGAAATTACTTTTTATACTAAATATGGCGACTATATAGCTTACATGGCGGCCTTTTATTTGCTATTTAATTTGCCTGTGTTGTTTAGAAGAAAACGTTAATTATTCAATTGGCTTTTTATAAAACTAATACAACCATCAAAGTGAAATTCAAACTCCACTTCTTCTTCTTTATGGTAATAGATATTTGTTATTTCTGAGTGATAAATTAAATTCTTTAATTTATCACTATTAACAGAAGTATAGTTTAAATAGTTATCCCAAATTTGCAAAAAGATAAAGTATATTTTCCTAAAAATTTCGTCATTAGTTCTTTCTTCTAGTTTTAAATAATCAACAATTATTACTTTTTTATAATTTCTAATATTTGCTCTTAAAATATTATTGATGTGTTTATCATTAAATGAATAACCAATAATTATAATTTCATTTGATGTATGATAATCTAAAACAAACTTATTGTAAGCTTTATTATAATGGTCATTCAACATTTTTGTTGACTTATCAAATCCAGTAATCATATCAAAGTCATGTCTATTTTCATGACTATCAAAATTACCCGTTCCTATTTCTTTAACAATAGAATTCATTGAACCCGCTCTATGGTTGAAAGCAGGCTCCGCGCCAATCAAGTATTTAGCGCTTACCAGATCTATTTGTCCATGCAGATGATTAAAATAATAGTTTTTGTTATCATTATTATCTCTTTCTGTATTCTTTCTGAAATCATTGATGGAATTTTCAATAACTAAATCGTAATTTAATGTGTGGTATTTAAACTCATATATTGAACATATTTTTTTAAAATAACTTTGTAATACATCAGATTCATTTGAACGAAGTTTAAAATATGCATAAATTACATTTAATATTAGTGCTTTAATTTTAAGCGTTTCATTCAAAGTAAAATCAGGATTATCAAATTTGTTTGACAAAACAATTGGCTTAAGCTTATGTTCAATTAAAATGGTCCCTTTAAGTTCTCCTTTTTTTGTGTCCGAAATCAGCTCACTTAAATAAATTAAATGCTCAAAATTTAAATTTTTTGTATCCTCAACACCTAGCTCATTTTTAGCTATTTCGTAAAGTTCGGAATATTTATTAATTATAGCCTTACAATCATTTAAATAAGACTCTTTATCTAGCTTATTACCTAATTGTTCTTTGATACAATCGAATACTTCATCCTTAAAAAAACTATAATCCGTTATGACCTTGGTAATAAAATCCGTAGTTAATTTCTCTTTTGATTCAGTTTTTGGTTCCAAAAAATCAATTGAAAATCCTGCAGCAGTAAATAATATTAATTTTTCTTTCATATACTAATTAATCAATTTTATCTATAAGTTTCGTACCATTCAAAGTGATTTTTTATAATACTTGCTTTATTGCTTTTTATAAAATTTAAAAATGCTAAAGCAACGGTAGATAAACTTTTTTGCTTTAGCCATATTAAATTCCAACTGGTTTTTATAGGAAATCCTTTAATGGGGATGATAAATAAATCTCCGTTTTGCAATTCGTTTTTCAAACCAATCAGCGGCATTACTGAACAGCCTAAACCTGCAATCACAGCTTGCTTTACGGCCTCGTTAGAAGTTAGCTCCAGCTTCTTTTTAACCTTTAAATTATTATTATCAAGATATTGTTGCAGGGTAAGCCTAACTCCTGAACCCTCTTCCCTATATATTAAATTGATAGTAGTTAACACTTCTTTGCTCTTGCCCTTAAACTTAGCAGCCCACTCTGCATTACCCACTAAATACAATTTGTTTTGAAGCAGTTCTTCTTTCTCTATATTTAACTTATCAGGTAAAACGGATACGAGACTAAAATCAGTTTCATTTCTGCTTAAAGCATCAATTGCCTTTGCCCTGTTGGTCACATCAAGCAATAGTTCTATTTCCTGATTTTGATTTAAAAAGTCGGTTAAGAAATAAGGCATGACATACTTACCGGTTGATACCACAGCTATTTTTAATTTACCGGTTGTTTTTCCCTTAAAAAGGGATGTTTTATATTCAATAGCATTTACTTCATCTATAATTTTTTTACCCGCTATGGCTATTTCTTTCCCAAAATGGGTTATGTAAATTTTACGTCCAATAATTTCGGTGAGTGGAACATCAAACTGTTCCTGAAAATTTTTGAGCTGAATAGAAACAGCCGGTTGAGATAAATTTAATTCTTCCGCAGCCTTGGTAATACTTGCAGTTTTAGCAATTTTAACAAAGACCTGCAATTGGTGTAAAGTATAATTCATAAATAATTTTTATGTATATCATAACAAATATAAATATAAATTAACAGAACTTGGTAGTAGTTTTGCGCAGTATTTAATGACAATATTTTTAATTACATTAATCAACAAGCGATAGCGATACATTATAAATGAGTAAAAAAGTTCCATACTACCTTTTTATACTAATAATCGCAGTGTTTTTGAACAGCATTATACAACCAGCGTTTCAAAGTATTTTTAAAACGAACAAGTATCATGTAACAAATATCCATAAAACTCATTTACCGGATGGTATAAAAACAATTGATTGTATTAATGAGACGGAGGAAGATTTTGGTGAAGATAAACTAGAAACTCCTTTACAAAGTTCATTTTATTTAAACCTTAACTTACTTAATATAAAATTAGTCAACCTGCCTGCAGGCTTACCTTCTTATTATAATTCCAATAAAAATCTTTACAGTAACGTAGCTACTAATATTGCCCTCGGCATATTCAGAATTTAGGCCTGTTTCCCTTGCAGCGGTGTAGCCTTTACACCAAACGTTATTTCATTTTATCATCAATTTATTATTAAACCAATAGTCAAATCATGAGGAAGATTCTCATTTTTGCGGCTTTATGTGCTTTATTGAGCCAAACAAGCTGTAAATTTAAAACAGAAGAAAAAGAAGAAGAAAGTAAATTTCTAGTTACCAGCCCGTTAAAAAAAGACACCTTAATTACGAGGGAATACGTATCCCAAATCCATGCCATCAGCCATATAGAGCTACGTGCCTTGGAGAGAGGTTATTTACAGGATATTTATGTTGATGAGGGGCAACACGTAAAAAAAGGACAGCTTATGTTTAAGATAATGCCTTTGTTATACCAAGCGGAATTACAAAAATCAAACGCTGAAGCCCAATACGCAGAAATTGAATACCAGAATACAAAAAAATTATCTGACAGTAATATTGTATCGCCTAATGAACTAGCCTTAGCCAAAGCTAAATTAGATAAAGCCAAAGCAGAAGTTTCTCTGGCCCAAACTCATTTACAGTTTACCGAAATACGTGCTCCTTTTGATGGCATCATGGATCATTTCCAAGTACGGTTAGGAAGTTTGATAAACGAAGGTGATTTACTTAGCACTTTATCGGACAACAGCCAAATGTGGGTTTACTTTAATGTACCAGAAGCTGAGTACTTAAATTACAAAACCAATATTACTACTGAAAACCTGTTAAGGGTTAATTTACTAATGGCTAACGGCCAGATTTTTGAATACCCCGGAGAAGTTAAAGCCATTGAAGCCGATTTTAATAACGAAACAGGAAACATTGCTTTCAGGGCTACTTTCCCTAATCAAAAAGGGTTGTTACGCCATGGCGAAACCGGTAATATTCAAATGTCTGTACCGCTTAAAAACGCCATTATTATTCCTCAAAAATCCACTTTCGAAATATTGGAAAAACGATATGTTTTTGTGGTTGATAAGGACAATGTGGTAAGACAAAGGGAAATAAACATTGAAGCTGAATTACCGGATTTATATATTGTTAAATCGGGACTGAAAGAAAATGAAAGAATACTGTTAGAAGGCATTCGTAAAGTAAGTGATAACCAAAAAATAGAATACGAATACGAAAAACCTGAGGAGGTTATTTCTCATTTAAACGTATACGTTGAATAATTTAAATAAATAAAAAGATGTTCAATAAATTTCTGAAACGACCGGTACTCGCTATTGTACTATCGTTAGTAATTATTTTTATGGGTGTATTGGCTATTAAAACATTGCCAACATCGCAGTTCCCTTCCATTGCACCGCCAATGGTAATGGTAACTGCATCGTACCCAGGTGCTAGCGCAAAGTCGTTAGCCGAATCTGTTATTATTCCTTTAGAGCAAGCATTGAATGGTGCGTGGGGAATGAAATATATGACTTCCGATGCTACCAGTGCGGGTGAAGCCAATATTCAAATTGTATTTAATTTAGGCACCGACCCGGACCAGGCACTGGTGCAGGTTTCAAACAGGGTGCAGCAGGTGCTAAACAGGTTACCAACTTTGGTGCAAAGGGAAGGTGTTGTGGTAACTCCTATTATGCCGAGTATGTTAATGTATGTGAATCTTTACAGTAAGGATGCAAATGCTAACATGAAGTTCCTTTTTAACTACGCGGGTGTAAATATGATACCTGAATTACAGCGTTTAAATGGTATCGGGCAAGCTAAAATTTTAGGTAGCAGGCAGTATGCTATGCGTATATGGTTAAACCCTGACAGGATGAGGGCTTATAATGTATCGCCTGACGAAATAATGACTGCCTTAAGTGACCAAAGTATTATTGGTAAGCCGGGTAGGATTGGAAGAGGTGATGGAAGCAGGGCTGAAGCATTGGAATACGTATTGGCTTATTCTGATCGTTTTAACGACCCTGCACAATACGAAAATGTAATTATCAGGGCCAATGCAAACGGGGAAATTCTGCGTTTAAAAGACATGGCCAAAGTGGTTTTGGGAAGTGAGTATTACGATATTTATTCTAACCTGAACGGAAGTCCATCTGCAGCTATTGTACTGAAGCAAACTTATGGTAGTAATGCCAGCGAAGTAATTGAACAAGTAAAAACCAAACTGGATGAACTGAAAAAAACATTCCCGCCTGGTATGGATTATGAAATTAGTTATGACGTTTCTAATTTCCTTGATGCATCAACGGAAAATGTAATTCATACATTACGCGATGCGTTTATTTTGGTGGCATTGGTAGTGTTCTTGTTTCTGGGTGATTGGCGATCCACTTTAATTCCAACACTGGCAGTGCCTGTATCGTTAATTGGTGCCTTTATGTTTATGCAGCTCTTTGGACTGACAATTAATATGATTACACTCTTTGCCTTGGTACTGGCCATTGGTATTGTGGTGGATGATGCTATTGTGGTGGTGGAAGCCGTGCATGCTAAAATGGAAGAAGAGCCTCATTTATCGCCTTACCAAGCGGTACAAAAAGTAATCAGGGAAATTAGCGGAGCAGTAATAGCCATTACTTTATTAATGACCGCAGTATTTGTTCCTGTAGCATTTATGACTGGCCCTGTAGGTATTTTTTACAGACAATTTGCTATTACTATGGCTACTTCTATTGTTATTTCTGGCTTTGTAGCACTTACGCTTACACCTGTTCTTTGTGCTATGATTTTAAAAAACAACCATGGTAAACCAAGAAAGAAAACATGGCTGAACAGATTCTTAGATAAATTTAACCATGCGTTTGATAAACTAACCGGTAAGTATGTTGGCTTATTAAAATTAATAGTAAACAGAAGGGTTATTACCTTTGGTATATTATTGGCTTTTGGCTTGGGTATATTGGGTATTAGTCAAACGTTGCCTTCCGGATTTATTCCTAGCGAAGATCAGGGAATGATTTACGCTATTATTCAAACACCTCCAGGCTCTACTTTGGAAAGAACTAATGATGTATCAAGTCAATTGCAAAAAATTGTTCAAAAGGTGGAAGGAGTACAATCTATTTCCTCCATTGCGGGTTACGAGGTACTGACTGAAGGCAGGGGTTCAAATGCAGGAACTTGTTTGATTAACTTAAAACCATGGAACGAACGCAAGCATAATGTTAACGAAATTATTTATGAGTTAGAAGAAAAATCAAAAGCCATTCCGGGAGCAACCATTGAGTTTTTTGATCCACCGGCAGTGCCTGGTTACGGAGCAGCGGGAGGTTTTGCTTTGCAATTATTAGACAAGACCAACTCGGGTGATTACAACCAATTGGAAAAAGTAAAAAATGATTTCATGAAGGAGCTTGCGAAACGTAAAGAGTTAACAGGTTTATTTACTTTTTTCAGTGCTAACTATCCGCAATACGAAATAGAAATAGATAATAAGCTGGCTATGCAAAAAGGTGTTTCCATTGGCAATGCCATGAATACTTTATCCATTTTTGTAGGAAGTACTTATGAGCTCGGCTTTATTAAGTTTCAACGCTTTTTCAAAGTGTTTGTGCAAGCCGCTCCTGAATTTAGAAGGTTGCCTTCTGATGTAATGAAATTGTATGTAAAAAATGATCGTGGTGAAATGGTTCCATTTTCTGCCTTCATGAAAATTGTAAAGAAACAAGGTGCTAATGAAATAAACAGGTATAACATGTACAATACTGCTGGTATTAGAGGTGCTCCTGCTAAAGGATACAGTAGTGGTGAAGCTATAAAAGCAGTACAGGAAGTTGCCGCTAAAACATTGCCACATGGCTTTGATATTGATTGGGCAGCACTCTCGTACGATGAAGTAAGACGTGGAAATGAAGCACTTTACATTTTTATTGTGGTGCTGATATTTGTGTACTTTGTATTGGCGGCCCAGTACGAAAGTTTTATTATACCTTTAGCAGTAGTATTCTCATTACCCGCGGGTGTTTTTGGTTCGTTTTTATTACTGAAGGTAATGGGACTGGCCAATGATATTTATGCGCAGGTGGGCTTGGTGATGTTGGTTGGTTTATTAGGCAAGAATGCTGTTTTGATTGTAGAGTTTGCCATGCAAAAACAACGCGAAGGGGCTAGTGTTTTAGATGCTGCCATTGAAGGTGCTAAAGTGCGTTTCCGTCCCATTTTAATGACTTCTTTTGCTTTCATAGCCGGATTAATTCCGTTGATACTTGCCCATGGTGCAGGTGCAATTGGTAACAGAACTATTGGCTCATCGGCTTTAGGGGGCATGCTTTTCGGAACCATTTTCGGGGTAATCATCGTCCCCGGATTGTACTTTATTTTTGGCAAACTGGCTGAAGGTAGAAAACTAATAAAACACGAAGATGAAAATTCATTAACCGAGGATTTTGTTCACAGAGTTGACAATTTCCCAATAACTGAAGATGACACTAATGAGTAAGAGAATGAAATTTATATATATGGGTTCTGTACTTATGTCGTTATTATTTTCGGCTTGTTCAACACCATCTGTTGTTCAAAAAACAGAAAGCAAAAAGGTACCGGGGAGTTATGATAACAACTCCCCGGATAGTACCAATACATCAAAGGTAAAGTGGCAAAAATATTTTACTGATCCTTTCTTAAACTCGCTTCTTGACTCTGCATTGAAAAACAACCAGGAGTTAAATATTACTTTACAGGAAATTGAAATTGCCAGAAATGAAGTAAGAGCCAGAAAAGGTGAATACTTGCCGAGTGTAGGCTTGGGTGCCGGAGCAAGTTTAGATAAATCAGGGCGATATACCAGCAGAGGTTCCAGTGAAGCAAATACTGACATAAAACCCGGAATAGCTACACCTGACCCCTTGCCAAATTATATGTTAGGTGCTTATGCCAACTGGGAAGTTGATATTTGGAGCAAGTTACGTAATGCAAAAAAAGCTGCATTTAACAGGTATATGTCAACTGCCAGCGGGAAAAACTTTTTAGTAACTAACTTAATTGCTGAAATTGCCAATTCGTACTATGAATTACTGGCTCTTGATAATCAGTTGGACATTATTAAACAGAATATTGACATTCAAAGTAACGCATTGGAAATTGTAAGGCTACAAAAACAGGCCGGACGTGTTACTGAATTAGCTGTACGTAGGTTTGAAGCTCAGGTGTTGAATACCAGAAGTCTTCAATTTGGCATTCAACAAAAAATTACTGAAACAGAAAACCGAATTAATTTTTTGATAGGAAGGTCACCTCAAACGATTGAAAGGGATGCCGCTGCTTTCGGCAATTTGGTACCTAATACTATTTATGCGGGTATTCCGGCACAACTACTTGATAATCGTCCTGATATTAAACAAGCGGAACTAGCTTTGACTGCTGCTAAACTGGATGTAAAATCGGCTAAAGCCAGATTTTATCCTTCCTTAGGTATTACTGCAGGTATAGGTTTCCAAGCATTTGATGCAAGCTATTTAATTAAAGCCCCTGAGTCATTATTGTATTCGTTAGCTGGCGATCTAACTGCTCCATTGATAAACAGAAATGGAATTAAAGCTGCCTACTATAGTGCCAATGCAAAACAAATACAAGCTGTTTATAATTATGAGCAAACTATTTTAAAGGCTTATGTAGAAGTGGTAAACCAACTTTCGAACATTAATAACTTAAACAAAACCTACGATTTGAAATTGCAGGAAGTGGATGCATTAACACAATCGGTTGTTATTTCAAATAATTTATTCAGGTCGGCAAGGGCAGATTATATGGAAGTGTTGTTAACACAACGCGATGCATTGGAAGCTAAGTTTGAATTAATTGATACCAAGAAACAACAAATGAATGCTATGGTAAATATTTACCGTGCATTGGGTGGTGGCTGGAATTAGTTTTATAAAATGTAAGCAAAAAAAAAGAGCTTGTTCAAAATAACAGGCTCTTTTTTTATTATAAACTTTCGGCTTGGCTTGAAGTCCTACCCTACTAATTCTTCCCAATACTCAACGGCTCTGCGGGTATGGGGTATTACAATGGTGCCACCAACAATATTAGCTACTGCAAATATTTCAAACATTTGTTCGGTAGTTACTCCTGCTTCGTGGCATTTGCCTAAATGGTACTTTATACAATCATCACAACGTAAAACCATGCTGGCTACGAGGCCTAACATTTCTTTTACCTGCGTACTCAATGCGCCTTCGGCATAGGTATTACTGTCTAAATTAAATAAGCGTTTCAATACGAGGTTTTCTGAGCCTAGTATTTTTTCATTCATCTTTTCGCGGTAGGTGTTAAATTCTTCTACTTTATTCATGGTTTATAAGTTTATGGTTTATAGACGATGGACCATAGTAAATAAGCGATGGGTTATTTTCTATGGTCTATTTACTATTGTCTATGGACTTTTTCTTTTGTCTTCCGGCTTCTTTTAAAGCTTTGTTCAATATGTATTCTATTTGCCCGTTGGTACTACGAAATTCGTCAGCAGCCCATTTTTCAATGCACTCCATCATTTCTTTACTTAAGCGTAAAGCAAAAGGTTTTTTCTCGTCTTTTTCGGCCATTTTTTATTAGTTTATTGCAGTCAATGCAGCAATTTGATATTTGTCTTTTAAATACAATAAATAGGTTTTCATTTTATCAATATCATTTGACCCAAGTACTATAGTTTTATCATTTAACAAAACTATTTTAAGTCCTTTGTTGCCATAAACATTATAAGCAACTCTGCCATTCAATAAATTTTTTCTGTATCCACCCCAACCTCCAAACTCAAAGAAGGAATTGTATTGGTAAATAGAAACAGTTTTAACTTCGTTCCACTTAATTTCTTTAGGTTTGAGCATAAATAAATTGAATTTTACTTGGATTATTTTTTCGTCAATTCTTGTATTAAGCTTCAAATAAATTAGCATAACCATTACCAAAATAAAAATAAGTGATGGTAAAAAAAAGTGAATTGTCAAGGTTGTTTGTTTTAAAAAGGAAAGTGCAAAAATGATGATACTAATAAATACAATTGGTATAAAAAAGTAACGCCACTTTTGATAAAAACCTTGTTCTTCAATATATGCTTCCATGAACTTTTTTAATTATTTGCGGATAAAATATTAGGCTATTAATTTATTGCACCCAAAGCAGCTATTTGATATTTTTCTTTTAAATACGATAAATAGGTTTTCATTTTATCGGGCTCTTTGGTTCCGATCAATACTTTTGAATTATTATGAAAAGTAATTTGTAAACCCATATTACCTGATACGCTATAAGCACGGTTTTTCTTCCATAATCCTTTATAACCCCAACCGCCATACTCCATAATCGGGTTATATTTTCTAACCTCAACAGTTTTTATATCTTCCCACTTAAATACTTTATACGAACGCTGGAACAAGCCAAACTTAACGAAAACGGCTGTTTCATCAACTCTTGACGACAACGTAAAAAAGAAAACAAATATTCCACTACTTAACAAAACAAATACGGGAAACATCATATCAGGTACACTTAACTGACCGTTATTGTAGTTAAGTAACGGAACAATGGCAGCCATGATAAAAAATGCAATAGAAAGGGGCCACCAACTTTTTATAAAACTTTGTTTTTCTGTAAATGCTTCCATAAAAAAATTTATTAATTACTTATTTATTGGTGCAAAGTACCTGTATTGATAACAGGATTAGCCGCTTTATCACTGCATAATACAACCATTAAATTACTAACCATGGCTGCTTTTTTATCATCATCTAAGTCAATAATTTGTTTGGCTGACAATTGTTTTAAAGCTAACTCAACCATACCTACTGCACCTTCCACAATTTTGGTTCTTGCTGCTACAATGGCTGTAGCTTGCTGGCGTTGCAACATAGCTCCTGCTATTTCTTGTGCATACGATAAATTACTGATACGTGCTTCTACTACTTCTATACCGGCTATAACCAAACGTTCAGTTAATTCGTTTACTAATTCTTCATGCACTTCGTTGTTTCCTGAACGCAATGATATTTCTGCTTGTTCATCATCAAAATTGTCATAAGGATAAGTACCTGCTAATTTTCTAATAGCTGATTCGCTTTGTATTCTTACAAAGCTTTCATAATCGTTTATTTCAAAGGCGGCTTTAAAGGTATCGGCTACGCGCCATACTAATACAATACCAATCATAATTGGGTTACCTAGTTTATCGTTTACTTTTATAGGCTGACTATCTAAATTACGTGCACGTAAAGAAATTTTTCTTTTTAATAAAAATGGATTGGCCCAATAAAAACCATTGTCTTTTGCGGTACCTGCGTATTTACCAAACAGGGTTAATACCAATGATTCATTGGGTTGAATAATATAAAAACCTGGCAACATCATTACCAATGCTACAAGCAAAACCAGCAATACTAATGTTTTAAACATAATCATACTTACAATACAGGCTGCAATACCTGCCAACAATAGAAACAGCATTCCAAATCCAGCAGTTCCTTTAAATTCAATTTCGTTTTTCATAGTTATTTTTGATATTAAAATGATATCACAATGATAGTACATATTTTTCCGTAACTCCAAATTATTTATTTACAAAATTGCTTAACGGCTTTAATCATTGATGAAAAGTTAAATTTAGTTTTGCCCTTGTTTAGGATTGAAATAAATATATTTGATAAACTTAATTATATGAAAATACTACTCTCTGTTTTACTGCTTTTAGTACTGGCTTGTGGCAACAATGAAGCACCTGCAAACCGCTCTCATAAAACAAACAAAACAGATGTTACACCTATAAAATATTCAACACTGGATAAACTATTTATAACGGGCTACTTTAATAACGACCGTATACTTGATACACTATATCAAAACAATATGAGTGATTTAACTCACAGAGTTATTGATAGTTTTCCTGACCCGGATAACAATGAATGGGACTCCATAGTCGATTATTTTTACCATCAACAATCCAATATTATTGTTACCTGTTCCAATGGGTTTAAGGATACTTTATTTTTAGGTACAGGTTTGGGCTTGTATTGTCTCATCAATCTTGGCGACCTTAACAATGACAAAAGGGATGAGATAGCTTTGGTTATTGACTATTGCGATTATAGTAGTTTAAACACTTGTAAGATATATAGTATTTGTAATGATAAATTTATCCTGTTAAAACATTTCGGTATTAATGAGGGGGCTTTTGATTTTGATAACAATCCTCCTTTCCATGAAATAAAGTATTTTTTAGAACTTAAAAACAAACACTGGTTTTTCAAAGATTATTTAGACAATACAGCTGAAACAGAAGAAGAACTCAATAAAATGACTCCATTAAAAATAAAAAAATGCAGTTGATGAATAGTCATAAAATAACAGGCATTTGTAAAGTAAAAAAGTAAGCGCTAAAATTACTCCATGAAAGTATTGAACAATTACTTATTGACAGGGGAAGAATCAGAACGTTTAACATACCGTCTTTTAGATACAAATGACATGCAGGAATGGCTGAAATTTTGTGCCTATCCTGACTCGTTGAAATATATTTTTGACCCAAAAGACTTGGATAAAACACCGGAAGAAAAATGCAAGCTTTGGTTTGATAAAGTATTTTGGCGCTATGAAAACAACAAGGGTGGCATGAATGCTTTAATTGATAAAGAAACCGGTTTATTGGTTGGTCAATGCGGTTTGTTAATACAGGTAGTTGACGGTATTGAAGAACTAGAGATTGGTTATTCACTTATGCCTGCCTTTAGAGGCAAAGGTTATGCCTCGGAGGCTGCACAAAAATGTAAAGACTTTGCTTTTAAAAATAATTTCAGGGATTCACTTATTTCTATTATTAATGAAGGCAATACATCATCGGAAAATGTGGCTTTGAAAAACGGTATGCATATAGATAAAAATACGTTGTTCAGTGAAACAAGGGTAAACATTTTCAGAATACACAAACCTTAAATATATGGCCCTTGAAAGTGTTACAATAATTCCATTTAATGACCAACATCAAACTGATGTTGATTTACTAATGAAAGAAATTAATGATGAGTTTAGTATGCCTGTTTCTTACCCTAACTATAAACCAAAACAGCCTGACCATTATTGGATAGCTTTGGAGGAGGATAAAGTAGTCGGTTCTGTTGCTTTAAATATTGAAGAAGGCTTTATAGTTTTAAAACGTATGTTTTTAAAGCAAGCGCATCGTGGGAAAGAAAAAGGTATATCCAACCAATTGATGCAAACTGTTTTTAACTGGTGTAATGAACATAATGTAAATACTATTTATTTAGGCACTATGGAACAATTTATTGCTGCACAAAAATTTTACAAGTATTATGGTTTTATAAAAATAACACAACAGGAATTGCCTAGTAACTTTTCGCATAATCCCATTGACAATGTTTTTTATAAGTTGGTACTCCAAAAAACTTATAATTAATCTGATTTACTGCCATGGCTATTTAAACAAAAACTAAAATAATGATTATTGCTGAAAGACTTCATTTACGGGAAGTTACCTACCAAGATTTATCCTTTATTCATGAACTGAATTCTATACCCGAGGTTGACCAATACAATACGC
Source organism: Bacteroidota bacterium (assembly GCA_040388375.1). Classification (NCBI taxonomy): domain Bacteria; kingdom Pseudomonadati; phylum Bacteroidota; species Bacteroidota bacterium. The sequence goes on from JAZKBU010000018.1 coordinate 22,102, forward strand.
TTGGTATTCCTGAAACAATAACTGTAACGGAACAATATACTAATGAAATTATACTGGCACAAAAGGTTAAGCCACGTGTGAGGTATATCTACATCATGGAAGATAATACCAATCAACAGGCATTGGGTATGATTGGGCTAACGATGGGAAAACCTCATTACAGAAATGCGGAAGTATGGTATAAAATAAATCCTGCATTTTGGAACAAGGGATATGCAAGTGAGGCTTTAATGGCCATACTTGATTTTGGTTTCAATACGCTGAATTTGCATAGAATTGAAGCCGGTTGTGCTGTTGAAAATATTGCTTCGGTTAAAGTTCTGAAAAAAGCCGGATTTACCAAGGAAGCGCATACCAGAAAATTGTTACCTATCAGGGGGCAATGGCATGATAACTTTGGATTTGCTATTTTAGAAGAAGATTTTTTAAAACAATAATTCACTTTATAACCATTTGAAATATGTATAGAATTAATTCTGAAATCAATAAACTAACAGGCTTAAAAGTAATATGCGTTGCTGTGTTTTTGCTATTACTATTGTGTAAACTATCAGCCCAGACAGCTTACGGCAATAACAAGGAAGCGGGGCAATACATTACTTTAAATGGTGTAAAACATTATTACGAAGTATATGGAAACGGGAAACCTTTATTGCTTATTCATGGTAACAGTACGGGCATAAAAGGTTGGGTTGCTCAAATTGAATTCTTTTCAAAAAAGTACAAAGTGTATGCTATTGATTGCAGAGGCAGGGGAAATTCGGACCTTGGGAAGGATAGCTTAACCTTTAAACAAACTGCGCATGATATGGCTACTTTTATTGAATTACTAAAACTTGATTCGGTAAATGTAATTGGTAAAAGTGATGGCGGTATAGTAGCATTGATGATGGGTATTTATTATCCTCAACACATTCATAAAATGGTAGCGTTCAGTGCTAATTTGTGGCCCGACACCACAACGCTGCTTCCTGAAACTTTTACAGACATACACAATGAAAGGGTACATGCTGAAAAAATGCTGGCAATGAAAGATACTACTCAGAACTGGTACTTAACTAAATTACGAAACAGACTGATGGAGTTTCAGCCACATATTGCACTATGGGACTTACAAAAAATACAGGTTCCTGTTTTGGTATTATCGTGCGACAGGGATGTGGTAAAGGAAGAGCATACTTTACTTATTTACAAAAATATACCAAAGGCTAACCTGGCTATTTTGCCTAATGAAACTCATTCTGTAGCCAAACAAAATCCGGGTTTATTCAATACCACCATTGAGCGTTTTTTAGCTGAGCCGTTTAAAGGCTACAGCCGAAGATTTGAACGATAATTCACTCACTAGTATTCAACACATAAATTAAGTGTTTAAACTGCTCTTTTTGACTTAAATTAACTTAAATTGCGGCTGTTTTTATGAATACTGAACCAAAAAGATATTTAATAACAGCGGCTTTGCCTTATGCAAACGGACCTGTTCATATTGGCCACTTAGCGGGCTGTTACTTACCTGCCGATATTTATGTACGTTACTTAAAAGCACAGGGCAAAGAAGTGCTTTTTATTTGTGGTAGTGATGAGCATGGTGTGCCTATTACTATTAAAGCAAAAAAGGAAGGCATTACCCCACAACAGGTGGTTGACAAATATGATGGCATTATGAAAAATGCTTTCCAGGATTTTGGTATTGACTTTTCGTATTACGGACGTACTTCATCAAAAACACACCACGACACTGCACAAGCATTTTTCAAAACCTTGTATGATAAAGGGGTATTTAAGGAAGAGGTTACCCAACAATATTACGATGAAGAAGCTAAGCAATTTTTAGCTGACAGATATATTACCGGCACTTGCCCTCGTTGCGGCAATACCAATGCGTATGGCGACCAATGTGAGAAATGCGGAACTACATTAAGCCCTACTGATTTAATCAATCCTAAATCGGCTTTAAGTGGAGCAACACCTGTATTAAAAGAAACCAAAAATTGGTTTTTACCAATGGGCGATATTCAGCAAAGTGAAGCCTTTCAAGATTATATAAAACGTTTTGACGGCTGGAAAAGCAATATTAAAGGCCAATGCCAAAGCTGGTTAACGGAAGGGTTACAACCACGTGCCATGACACGCGATCTGGATTGGGGTGTACCTGTTCCTGTCCCCAATGCGGAAGGAAAAGTATTGTATGTGTGGTTTGATGCGCCAATTGGGTATATAAGTGCTACGAAAGAGTACTTAGCCAAGCCATCGTCTATAGACCATGGACCATGGACTGACTGGTGGCAAAACGATGAAACTGCGCTGATTCATTTTATAGGAAAAGATAATATTGTGTTTCACGCTATTATTTTCCCGATGATGTTAATGACGCACGGACAGTATATTTTACCTACTAATGTGCCCGCTAATGAGTTTTTAAATTTAGAAGGCGATAAAATTTCCACCAGTCGTAACTGGGCAGTTTGGCTACATGAGTATTTAATTGATTTCCCTAACCGACAAGATGAATTGCGTTATGTGTTAACCAGCATTGCACCTGAAACCAAGGACAGTGAATTTACGTGGAAAGATTACCAAACACGTATAAACAGTGAGCTGGTAAGTATTTTCGGAAACTTTGTAAACCGTGTATTGGTATTAAGCGATAAGTTTTATGCCGGCAAAATCCCTAATGTAACCACCGTTTTAACGGATGAAAAATTACTAAACTCAAGACAAGTTTGTCTGGATGGTATAGCACAAAGTTTACATGCTATGCGTGAAGATTTAGATGCGGTAAAATTACGTGATGCACAAGCTGAGTTTATTAATGTAGCAAGAGCCGGAAATAAATATTTAGCCGATACTGAACCTTGGAAACTAATTAAAACAGACGAAGAAAGTGTTAAACAAATTATGTTTGATGCTTTACAAATTTGTGCCAAGTTAGAGATAGCAGCAACACCTTTTTTACCGCATACGGCTTATAAATTAAAGACTATGTTAAATGCTCCTGATTTACATTGGAGCTCATTATTCAATGAAAACATTTTAATGGAAAATCACCAGTTGGGCAAGGCGGAGATTTTATATAAACAAGTGGAAGACGAGGAAATTCAAAAACAGTTAACCCGTTTGGAAAATATAAAAAAGGCTAATAGCGAACAACCTGCCACTACGCAAACTTTAGCTGAAGTAAAGCCTGATATTACTTACGAAGATTTTGAAAAACTGGACTTACGTGTGGGCAAAGTTTTAGAAGCAGAAAAAGTTCCGAAAGCTGATAAATTATTGAAATTGACTGTTGATTTAGGTTTTGAAAAAAGAACTATACTAAGTGGTATTGCGGAGTATTATAGTCCGGAAGAATTAATTGGCAAACTCGTAACGGTAGTAGCTAATTTGGCTCCACGTAAAATACGTGGTATTGAAAGCCAGGGTATGTTATTAATGGCGGGTAACGACTTTGGCAAACTATACAGTGTAGGACCTGATAAAGATATTGAAGCAGGAAGTGTCGTAAAGTAAGGCAACAACATGGTTAATGCACTTGAACAACTTAAGCTTACCTGTAATCAAATTAGTGCTTTAACTGATGAAGAATGGAATGCTTTTAGCGCTATATGGAAACCTTTTAGTGCTAAACGCAAAGAGCAATTAACCTTAGCTGATAGTATTGAAAAACATTTGTACTTTGTATATGAAGGGGTACAACGTGTTTATTATTTTGATGAATCGGGCAGGGAAGCTACCATTGTTTTTACTTACGCTCCTTCATTTGGTGGCGTTCTTGATTCGTTTCTGCTGCAGCAGAACTCAAAGTACTATTACGAAACGCTAACACCTTCACAATTTTTAATAGCTGATGAAAGTGCTGTTAAACAATTAATGGTTGCACATAAAGGTATTGAAACATTAATAAGGCAAGGTGTAAGCTTTGCTTTATCAGGTGTATTGGAACGTTTAACTGAACTGCAATGTTTTTCATCGGAAGAAAAATTTAAACAGCTCTTAAAACGCAGCCCTCATATTTTGCAATTGGTGCCTCATAAATACCTGGCTAATTATATTGGTATTGATGCTACTAACTTCAGTAAATTAATCAATAAAATAAGGATTTAAAAATGTTGGTTTTTACCAATAATTATTGTTTTGTAATGCCTCAGTTTTGTTGCGAAATAAAATCACAACACAAAATGAATATCGCAAAAAAAGTAAATATAGGCGCAAAAATTTTTATCGGCATCTCTGCTTTAAGTTTATTATCCGTTAGCTTAATGGCATTTGGCAACCCTCAATCGGTAATGGATTTAGTACAGGTAAAACTCAATAATACTGATGCGTATAGCTCCATCAGAGGTATGTATGGCGGAGCGGGTATGTGTATAGTATTACATCTCGTTTATTTATTCTTTAAAAACACTAAAATGGCCTTAGGGTTCCTTTGTATGCTTTGGGGGTTTTATGCATTAAGCAGGACAATAACTATTTTCAATGAAGGGCCTTTGGGTAGCTTTGGTTCGCAATGGATAGTGATTGAAAGTATACTATTTATTATTGCTTTAAGTTTACTTTTAACCGTTAATTATTTGCAAAAAAATGAACAATAGTATAACGCCTAAAGAATTATTTTTAGAACGCATCCATAACGAGGTTGAATTGCATTTACATGAGGTTATTGCACAATTTCAAAACTTACCTGAACATCTATTATTAAGGCCATCTTCAACTAGCGGCTGGAGCATAGCACAATGTTTAGCGCATTTAAACAGCTATGGACATTACTACTTACCATTGATTAAAAAAGCCATCGACAATGCTCCTCAAAATAATCATGTAGTAAATGATAAGCACAGTTGGCTAGGTAAATATTTTACCAAAATGATGCGTACTGATGCTACGCAAAAAAAGTACAAAGCTTTTAAAGGCCATATACCTGCAACACATTTAAATGCACATGCAGAGATAGCTGAATTCATTAACCAAAATGAGCAATTGTTATTGTTTTTAAAACAGGCAAAGGGTATTGATACGAATGGTATTAAAATAAATATTTCGATTAGTAAATGGATAAAAATAAACTTAAATGATTTATTTGATTTTATAGTAGCTCATAATGACAGGCATATATTACAGGCTAAAAGAAATCTTTGATAATTGTTATAGCTTAAAACTACTTCAGTTCAACAAGGGCTTGCTGCACTTCTTGTCTGGCTTTATCCCAAGTCAACTTCAACTTATTAAACAATCGTAACACTTCACCTTGTTGATTATCTTCATGGATATTTTCTTCCATAAACGTTAAATCATCCCTCAGCATTTCTAAGCCTAATACTAATAAATTATTCTTCAATTTATGGATGGTGGTAGAAAATGTATCATACTCTTTCTTTGCAATTTGTTGCTCGGCATCTACAATAAGAGCTGGTATTTCGCTCCCTAAAATGGAAAGCATTTCTTTCATAAACGACATGGAGCCAAGGGCAGCATCAGTTAATTTGGTTAAATCAATATAATGAAACTGCGTTGTGTTGTTTGTCAGGTTACTTGCGTTTCCTATGGTTCCTATACTATTATTTTCTGCACCTAATAATTCGCTTATTTTCTCGCGTAACTGATCTGCATTGAATGGCTTGGTTAAACAAATATTTGCCCCTGCTGCCATGGCTTTATCCATGGAGCTGGTTTCAGCCGAAGCCGTTAATGCGATAATAGGAACTGTTTTGCCGGTTTCGAGTGCACGAATATTTTGTATGGCTTCAAAACCATTCATTATAGGCATAAACAAATCGACCAATAATAAATCGAACGGTTGTTCTTTAAACAATGTGAAAGCCTCTAACCCGTTATTAGCACAGGTAACCTCTGCTCCCCAATATTTAATGAAAGATACTGCTACCCGCTGGTTTACTATATTGTCTTCTACCAACAGTATTTTTGCCTGCTTTAAATTAGCAAACTGGGGTAAAATACCTGTTGTTTTTTCTTCTATAAACTGGTTGGCAAGTGATGATTCTTCGAAAGCCAATTCAAAATAAAAACAACTGCCTTTATTCGCAGTACTTTCTACTCCAATTATACCGCCTTGTAACTCTACTAAATTTTTGGAAATGGCTAAGCCTACTCCGGTTCCTCCATAGTTTTGATTGATGCTATTGTTGGCTTGTTCAAAATCATCGAAAATATTTTTTATCTCCCCTTTATTAATTCCAATGCCTGTATCGGCTATTTGAAACAACAAACAATTGGTATTGCCTTTCATACCGGTTTTGGTAACATGTAATGTTATTTCGCCATGCTCGGTAAACTTTATAGCATTACTTACTAGGTTGTTTAACACTTGTGTTAAACGCAAACTATCTCCTATTAAATAATGGGGTACGTTGTTATCAATACTATAAGTAAACTGTAATCCTTTTAGTTCGCATTTGGTTAAATAGGTTTGATGTACGCCTGCTACTATATGCTTCAAATCAAAATCGGTTTTAACAAAATCTATTTTGCCTGCGCCTATTTTCGATAAGTCTAATACATCTGTGATCAATGCCAGCAGGTTATTAGCTGAAAAGGAAAGTATATCTAAATTCTCTTTTGTTTCACCTTTCGGTTTTTTAAGCAGCATATAATTGGTTAAACCAATAATTGCATTTAAAGGCGTACGTATTTCATGGCTAATAGTAGCCAAAAACTGGTTTGTCCTGGCTTGTTTTTTTTCTATATAATTGGGTTCAGATACTACGTAAAACAAAAGCACATTGTCTTCTTCAATATGTACTATCTGGGTTCTTAGCTGGTGCTTTTCTAAATCTTTGGTTTGTAATAGTATTTCCAGATTATTGGCCTCTGCAAAATCGTTAAACTGTAAATTTTCTTTGCTTGCATTAATTACCTGAAAAACCTTGTTAAAATTTTCATTTTGATATCCTGCTAACAGGTTGGATAAACCATTGCCAAATTCTATTATCTGCAAACGGCTATCAAGTAGAAAATAATAAGGAAAAAGCCTTTCTATCTGGTTATTTTGGAGTTTTGAAAACAGGTTTTTCATGAGACTTTTTTATAAACCCAACAGGCTAATAATGTATATGATTATACTAAGTAAGTTATTTACTCTTTAAAAAATACTCAGGCTCACTTGCAATAATTTTATCAATTTTAACCTTTAACTCTTTCGGGTCGCATGGTTTTACCATATAGCCAAATATGCCCAACTCTAAGCATTTTATACGCTCCTGACTATTATTTACATTGGTAAGCATTATAATAGGTGGAAGGGCTTCATACATATCCTGAAGTCGTTCTAAAAACTGGATGCCACTCATTCCGTCCATAATAATATCTAATATAATTACTTTGGGTTTATTGCCTTCTTTTAAATAGGTTAATGCATCTTCTGCTTTCCCTTCGGCAACAACGTTATAAAAATGCCCTAAATAATGCTCAAGCATTTTACGAGCCGTCAATTGGTCATCAATAATTAGAATAGTGTTCTGCATAGAAATATTTTAACAAATATGTAATTTTATAAGCAATGATGCCAGAAAATATTACAACGCTGTTAAATGACTAAAATGAAAGCTGAAATGAAAATAGTTACTGACTTAACACTTCTATATAAACTTTGCTTAACGACACGTAGTTCTGTGCATTTTGTTTTATTTTTTCTACCTGCTCGGGGCTAATCTGCTTAACTACTTTGGCGGGTGTTCCCATTACCAATGAATAGGGTGGAATTTGTGTACCTTCGGTTACCAATGCATTGGCACCTATAATAGAAAACTCACCAATGCTGGCTTTATTTAAAATGGTACTGTGCATGCCAACCAATACATTGTTGGCAATAGTAGCTCCGTGTATAATAGCACTGTGGCCCACTATACATTCTTCGCCAATTATTACCGGGCAGTTTGGGTCTACGTGAATTACTGCATTATCCTGCACATTGCTTCTGTCGCCTATTTGTATTAAATCGTTATCACCACGCAATACTGCACCAAACCAAATGCTAACTTCATTACCTAATACTACGTTGCCTAATACGGTAGCATTAGGAGCAATAAACACATCGGTTCCTTTGCTGATGGGCTTTTTTAAAGTGGCTTTTATTTGTTCAGCATTATTCATGGCTTATTCAAATAAAAGGGCTGCATCTAAATACACAAATATATCGCTTGGTAATTCATCGCCTTGCTTGGCACCACGTTTATGGCCCGTGCGTACGACTATTATGTTTTTATCGGGTATAGCAAAAATGTATTGCCCGCGAATTCCCCTGCAATAAAAAATGGGATGCGATTTGTAATTGGTAACCCACCACTGATATCCGTACTGGTCGTTAGGTTTACCATCGGTTTTAAGCAAAGGAGCCAGCGTAATGGATTGTTGAATATAACTGCTGTCTATCAGTTGTTGTCCGTTCCAATTACCGTATTGCATGTATAGTTTGGCTATACGGGCAAAATCACGACTGGTAGCGTACCAACAGCAGCTTACTTTTTCCATGCCGGCTTCTTTATCTAAACTCCAAAAAGCGGGTTGCTCTGCACCCATTGGCTGCCATAAATTTTTAGCTGCATAATCGCTTATACTTTGTGCGCCTAATACTTTTTTCAATATCATACCTAACAACTGGCTATCGCCTCCTTTGTAGTTAAATACTTTACCGGGTGCTTCTACTACATCTGATTTTAAAGTTAAACCGTTTACATCTTCGCCATAATAAGCTTCGCTTGGCCATGCCCACGGGCTATTATAGGTTTCGTCAAAGCCAACACCACTACTCATGGTTAATAAATGAGCTATAGTAATTTTGGCTTTTTCGCCTGTTTTATAACTGTCAATATAATTGCCAACGGGCTCATCAATGCTTTTTATTAAACCTTGTTTCAAGGCTATACCAATTAAAGCCGCAGTAAAACTTTTAGCCATGCTGAATGAATTGGTTACGCTCTTGTCGTTATGTTGCTCCCAATAGTTTTCGTATACAATGGTATCGTGCTTAATTACTAAAAACGAAGTGGTTTTAAATGCTTCTATTCTTTGAATAATATCATCGGGTAATTTCTTTTTATTATAAGTATCGGTTACTACCCAAGCCTGTGGTTTACCTGTTGCAATTTCTCTACTGGGAAAAAGCGAAAGCTCATCTATATCGGGACTTAGCTTGCCGCTGAAAACAGTGAGCGCAAATACTTTATTTAAAAATATTTTACCGCTTACCAATATGGCTATTTCGCCTAAAAGTAAAATGCTAATCATTACAATTAAAAACCACTTTATAAATTTCATTGTATTTGTTATTTAGTTTTAAACTGACAATATATAATTTTTGTGTTATACTTTTATTGCACACTAAACTGCTTTTTATACAGTGTTGTATAAAAGCCTTCGTCTATTTGCAGTAACGACTGGTGTGTACCACGTTCCATAATCTGGCCTTTATCGAGTACTAAAATTTCGTTGGCATTTTGTATGGTTGATAAACGATGGGCTATTACGATGCTGGTTCTTCCTTCCATCATTTTGGCAATGGCATTTTGAATTACTTCTTCTGTTTCCTGATCAATACTTGAAGTAGCTTCATCAAGTACTAAAATACTTGGATTAACAACCATGGCTCTTACAAATGAAATTAATTGCCTTTGGCCTACACTTAGTGTTAAACCACGCTCTTGTACGGGTTGGTAATAACCCAATGGCAGCTTACTTATAAACTGATGGGCGCCTAATAATTTAGCTGTTGCTTCTACTTGTGCTAAAGTTATTTCTTTATTGAAAAGGGTAATATTATCATAAATGCTACCGCTAAATAAAAATACATCTTGCAACACTACGGCTATGTTTTTTCTTAAGCTTTCGGTATTGTATTCTTTTAACTCTACTCCGTCTAAGTATATATTTCCTTTTTGGTAATCGTAAAAACGGCTTAATAAATTAATGATGGATGATTTGCCTGCACCCGTTGCGCCAACTAATGCGAGGTTATTGCCTTTCTTTAAATGAAACGATATGTTTTGCAATACGTATTCCTCATCTACATAAGCAAAGCCTATGTTTTGAAAATCTATTCCGTTTTGTAAGGCTGTAAATGTTTTGGTACCTGATGCTTCTATATCGCTATTATCATCAATTAAATTGAAAATACGTTTGCTTGCCACCATACCCATTTGTAAAGTATTAAACTTATCTGCTATCTGGCGGATAGGGCGAAAAAACATATTGATATACATAATAAAGGCTACTATCACCCCGGCTGAAGCATCGCCAATAATGGTTTCTTTGGCACCATACCAAACTACTAAACCTATTGATATACTGGATATGATTTCGACTATTGGAAAAAAAACGGAATAATAAAAAACACCTTTTATATTGGCATCGCGGTGTTGCTTGTTTATTTCTTTAAATTTATCAAACTCTTCTGATTGCTTGTTGAAAATTTGCACTATTTGCATGCCTGTTAAATGCTCTTGTACAAATGTATTCAGCTCGGCTACTTTATTGCGCACTTGCTCAAACGATACTCTTACTCTTTCCTTAAACCAATAGGCTGCCAATAATAAAAAGGGTAAAATAGAAAGGCTTACCAATGATAAACGCCAATCTAGCTTAAACATAATAAAGAGTATAAAAACTATTTGGAGTAAGTCGCCCATGATGCTTATAAAACCTTCGCTAAATACTTCGGTAATGGTTTCTATATCGCTTATGCAACGGGTTACTAAGGTACCAACGGGTGTGTTGTCGAAAAACTTTAAGCGCAGTTTTGATAAATGGGTAAATACTTTAGCCCGCATATCTTTTATAATTAACTGCCCCAATAAAGCACCTAAGTAACTACTCCATAACTGGAAAATGGCTGATAAAACCAATAGACCAAATATGATTAAGCTATAGGTATAAATACTTTTTAAATCTTTGGCCGGAATAAAATTATCAATGGTGTATTGAATTAAATAAGGCCTTAGCGTTGATAAGTAAGAAACTAATACGGTTAGTATAAAAGTAAACCAAAATAATTTTGCATGTGGAACGGATAGTTTGAATAATCGTTTTAATACGCCTCTATCGAAAGAGCTTGGTTTACTTTTTTGCATTTAATTTATTTAGTAATTACACTAATTTTTCGCTTAACTTTTCTATTTCAAATTTAGCAGGTTGGTTGCGGTAAATAATATTATACATGGCATCCATAATAGGCATTTTTATATTCAGCGCTTGGTTAAGTTCAAATACGGTTTTGGTGGCATAATATCCTTCGGCAATCATTTTCATTTCTAACTGCGCTGATTTTACAGAATACCCTTTGCCTATCATATTACCAAAGGTGCGGTTACGGCTGTGTTGTGAGTAGCCTGTAACCAATAAATCTCCCAGGTAAGCAGAGTGGTTTATTTTTCTGTCGGCATCGGTTATAGTGCGTAAAAAGCGTTTCATTTCGCGAATGGCATTGCTCATTAACACAGCCTGAAAATTATCGCCATAGCCTAAACCATGACACATACCTGCTGCTACAGCATATATGTTTTTAAGTACGGCTCCGTATTCGGTTCCTCTTACATCTTTAGAGATAACGGTACGCAAATTTTTATTGGCTAACATACCTGCAAAGTGCCTTGCCTGGTTTTGGTCAACGCCTGCAATGGTTAAGTACGAAAGCTTTTCGGAAGCTACTTCTTCTGCATGGCAAGGGCCTGATATAACCAATATTTTTTCTTCGCTTACTTTAAATTCGTTTACAAAATAATCGCCTACTATTTGTTTGGTATGCGGCAATAAACCTTTAACGGCTGATACGATTACTTTGTCCTGTAAGTCTTCTGCACTTATATCGGCTAAGGAGCTTTGTAAAAATGCTGAAGGAATAGCAATGACCAATAAATCGCTGCTGTTTACTATTTCTTTTAAATTACTGCTTACCTCTATTGATTGCGGATGTATTTCAACCGTGCTGAGGTAATCAGGGTTGTGGTGTTTTTCTCTTATATAAACGGCTTTTTCTTCTGTACGAACCCACCATTGCAACCTGTTAAAAGTTGGCTCCGGTAATTCTTTATGTTCAATAAGCATTTTAACGATAGCAGTAGCCCAGCTACCACCACCAATTACAGCTATATTCTTAGGCCAGTTTTTTTCCATAGGTTATCTATTTTAGCGAGGCAATCTCATTTTATAATCGGTATGAGCGCCACCTTTACTTATATTCACTAACTTATTTTTTAACAATCGTTTTTTTAGCGGACTTAAATAATCAACAAACAGCTTTCCTTTTACATGGTCGTACTCATGTTGTATAACGCGTGCTGCCACATCATCATACTCTTCTTCGTGCCATACAAAGTTTTCGTCCTGATATTTAATAGCAATATTGCTCCATCGGTACACATCTTCCCTGATGGTTGGAATACTTAAACAACCTTCTTCAAAAGCCCATTCTTCGCCCCACTCGTCTATAATTTCTGCATTGATAAATACCTTTTTTAAATTGGGGTATTTTTCTTCTTCGAATGAAGTGGTATCAATAATAAACATATTAATTGCTTTACCTACTTGTGGTGCAGCCAAGCCTACTCCATGTGCATGGTACATGGTTTCCCACATATTGGCAATTAACTCCTGAAGGCCTTCATAATTGGCCGTTACTTCTTCGCCTACTTTTCGTAAAACGGTATCTCCGTATGCTACTATTGGTAATATCATTTATTTTAAAATCGAAATTTCAAATACTAAATTCGAATTATTTCCCGAATCCACTATTTGGTTGGTCATTTATTTTTTTTTTGATTGGTTGAAATTTTCATCAACCGGTTTTCGAAATTCGAATTTCATTATTCGAATTTCTACATCATGCTCATATAAGTTTGCAGTATTAAAACCGCACTTACCTGATCTACATTTTGTTTGTTTTCTCTATCCTTTTTCTTCAAACCCATTTCCACCAAGCTGCGTCTTGCTATTACGGAAGTAAAACGTTCGTCAGCGCGTTCAATCTTTATTTGCGGAAATGTCTTAGCTAACAAAGATATAAATTTTTCGATATGGGGTGTTGCGTCCGTATCGTCTCCATTTAAACGGGTTGGCTTACCTACTACAAAACAAGTTACTTCTTCTTTAGCCGTATAATCTTTTAAATATTGTATTACATCTTTGCTATGTACTGTAGCCAATGTATTTGCAATAATCTGCATAGGGTCGGTTACTGCTAAACCAACTCTTTTTGTTCCATAATCTATTGCTAATATTCTTGGCATTTCTAAAAGCTCTTTTAGTGTTTAAAATGGCGGATACCTGTAAAGTACATCACCATTTTATTTTGGTTGCAATAGGTAATGGAAGCATCATCTTTCACAGAACCACCTGGTTGAATTACGGTTTGAATACCTTCGTTGAATGCTATTTCTACGCAATCAGGAAAAGGAAAAAATGCATCGCTGCTCATGACTGAATTATTCAAATCAAATTCAAAAGCTTTGGCTTTACCAATGGCTTGTTTCAATGCATCTACACGCGATGTTTGTCCGCAACCTATACCTAATAATTGTTTGTTTTTAGCCAATACAATGGTGTTTGATTTGGCATGTTTTACTATTTTATCGGCAAACAACAAGTCTTCAATTACCTGCTGATTAGCGCTGTTTTCAGTTACTAAAGTTAAGTTATCTGCTGTTAAAATAACGCTGTCTTTATCTTGCTCCAAATGTCCGTTTAACACGGTACGCATGGTTTTACCGTTTGGCAAATCACCTTTTTTAGCAAGTATAATTCTGTTCTTTTTGCTCTTTAAAATTTGCAATGCGGCTTCGTCATAACCTGGAGCAATTAATACTTCTAAAAATATTTTATCCATAGCGGTAGCTGTTTCTACATCTATGTTTCTATTGGCAACTATTACACCTCCAAAAGCCGAAACAGGGTCGCCTGCTAAAGCATCTGTCCAGGCTTGTGCTATGGTATCTCTGCTTGCTAATCCACAAGGATTATTGTGTTTGATAACCGCAACAGTTGGTTCTGAAAAATCTTCAATTAAATGGGTAGCTGCATCTACATCTAACAAATTATTATACGATAATTCTTTGCCGTGTAACTGGGTAAACATGGCATTTAAATCGCCATAAAAAACACCTTTTTGATGTGGATTTTCACCATAACGCAATACTTGTGCAGGCATGGTACTTAATGCTGCAAATTGTGTTTGGTTAAAATAGTTTTGAATAATGGTATCGTAAGCAGCAGTAGTTGCAAATGCTTTGGCTGCATACATTTTACGTTGTTCTATACTGGTACTTCCGTTTTGTGCCAATATGGTTTCAGCTAAAACAGCATAATCATTTTTATCGCAAATAATGCAGGTATCGTTATGGTTTTTGCCTGCTGCCCTGATTAGGGAAACACCACCAATATCTATTTTCTCTATAATTTTACTTTCTTCACTGGTGCTGGCCAATGTTTCTTCAAACGGGTATAAATCCACTACCACCAAATCAAAATAAGGCATATTGAATTCTGCCATTTCTTTTTGGTCTTGCTCATTGGCTCTGCGCGCTAAAATACCGCCAAACACTTTTGGGTGTAATGTTTTTACTCTTCCTCCTAAAATACTGGGATATTCGGTTAAGTCTTCTACCCTGTTTACTTTTATACCTAGTTGTTCAATATAATCTTGCGTTCCTCCAGTTGAATAAATATTAACTCCTAATTGGTTCAGGGCTTTTGCCAAAACATCTAAACCATCTTTGTAAAAAACTGAAATTAAAGCATTTTGCATGCTGCGCGCTTGATTCATAAAAAAATTTATTGTTAAAAATGAGCCGCGAAAGTAACACTATCCATTTATTTAAAACAGCACTTTTTAATCAAATAATATGGTTATTTAGGTTGAATTGTTAAATTGTTATTGCTTTAGCTTAGCATATTTAACAAAATAATCAAACTTTACATTTTATCCTTTCTGCTGATGTGCCAATTTTCCGAGTAGTTTCAGCGCGGCCTCTACTTTATCGCTCCATTTTAATCCAAAATTTAACCTGAAACAATTGTCGTACTGTTGTTGCAGAGTGTACATGCTGCCGGGACTAATATTTATTTTGTGTTGTATGGCTTGATCATACAGCTTCAAGGAGCTTTGGTTTTTGTTTAATTCTACCCACAGAATAAAGCCTCCATCGGGTTTGCTTACACGGGTTCCTGCCGGAAAATATTCGGCAATGCAACGCAGGTAATGTTGTAAATTGCTATAGAGGGTCTGGCTTAGTTTTCGCAAATGGGCATCGTATCGGTCGTTTTCCATAAAATGGGCAATGGCTTCGTGGGCTAAAGTATTGGTGGAAACGGAATGGTAACGTTTGGTTCTGTCCAGTTTTTCTTTAAACTTTCCGGGAGCTACCCAGCCCACGCGATAACCTGAAGCCAATGTTTTGGAGAATGAACCACACCACAAAACAATGCCACTTTCGTCAAAAGCTTTGCAGGTGGAGGGCCTTTGACTGCCAAAATAAATATCGCCATATAGGTCGTCTTCAATTAAAGGTACATTGTGTTTTTCCATTAACTTTACTACTTCCTTTTTATGTTCAGTAGGCATACAGCTACCAACTGGATTGCTAAAGTTACTGACCAATAAGCACAGCTTTATTTTTTTCTTTTCGAGCACTTTTTTCAAAGCATCTATCTCTACTCCGGTGATGGCATTGGTAGGCAATTCAATTACGTTTAAACCTAAACTTTTGGCCAGTTGTAATATGCCAAAAAATATAGGGCTTTCTACTACTATGGTATCGCCTTTGGTGGTTAATGCTATCAGGCAAAAAGCCAGTGCATCCATACAACCTGATGTAGTAGTTATATCGTGTTCGTTTAATTTACCACCCCAAATCATAGCCCGTTTAGCTATTTGTTGTTTTAGTTTTGTATTACCCTGGTGGCTGTAAAAAACTCCACTGTCGGGCAAATGGCGCATGGCATGCAGCATGGCTTTATTCAGTTTAGCTACAGGCAATAGTTCTAAAGCAGGTGTACCCATGGAGAACAATATTTTACTCTTTGCCGCATTGTCGGAAACGGTTGCAATAATATTTTCTATTTCTTCCATGCCATAAGTAAGTACAGGGCTGCTTGTGGTAGGTGCACTCAACGCATGTTTGTATGCATACGAAACATAATAGCCTGACTGTGGACGTGATTCAATTAAGCTCTTACTTTCTAACAAAAAATACGATTGCAATGCCGTACTCATGCTTACGCCATACTCATGGCAAATGCTCCTTAATGACGGAAGCTTATCACCTGTTTTTAATACTTCGGTTTTTATATGGTGCTCTATGGTTTGACTTATCTGTTGGTATAAAGGTGGTTTTTGTGTCATGGTATTTTACAAACTGTACTTGCCAAAAATACAATAATTGTATCTGTACTTGTATTTATATTTTATCCACTTTTGCCTCCGACTTATTACAACTCTTGTATGAATACTTACCAATATGAATTAATAGAAACAAAAGAAGCGCTAAAGATCAGTAAAGAACTAATGGCGCTTGGAGGCATAGCGTTTGGGCAGCATTCGCCTAAGATGAGCGCTGACAATGCCGCTAAAATGCAGGCAGGTATTGCCAATGAAAAAATGTGGACTGGTATGATTGAAACAGCAAAAGTATTTGTCTGCAAAAACAAGGAAGCGTTAGTTGGTATGGCTTTCTTAATTCCCAAAGGAAACCCTTGG
Organism: Bacteroidota bacterium; assembly: GCA_040388375.1. Taxonomy (NCBI): domain Bacteria; kingdom Pseudomonadati; phylum Bacteroidota; species Bacteroidota bacterium. The sequence goes on from JAZKBU010000018.1 coordinate 38,798, forward strand.
GATATATTTAAAGCGGAATGGTGTTATTTAAGAATGGTGAGCGTGCACCCAAACCACCAAGGTTATGGCATAGGAAAAAAATTAACACAAATGTGTATTGATTACGCAAAAGAAACCAACGAGCAAACCATGGCTTTACACACTTCTGAAATGATGGACGCAGCCAGGCATGTGTATGAGAATTTGGGCTTTACTATACTGGAAGAAATTGAACCACGTTTGGGAAAGAGATACTGGATTTATACTTTAAACTTAAATTAACTATACTTGATTCAAATTTAAATATTGTCAGCATGAGAACAGCAACATGGACTGAATTATCAGCAATTATAACCAGTATTCCAAAGGTCTTTCATCAAATGTCGGAGGAGGAATTTTCTTTTAAATCGGGCCCAGACAAATGGAGCAGAAAGGAAATATTAGGCCACTTAATTGACAGTGCTACTAATAACCATCATCGTTTTGTACGAAGCCAATTTGAAGAGGTGCCAATCATTACTTATGAACAAAACAACTGGAACCGATTCAACTATTATGAACATTTGGGTAAACAACAACTGATTGACTTTTGGACGCTGTATAACAAACAAATACTGGCACTCATGGAACAAATGCCTGATGAACATTTAGCTAAAAAATGCAATACAGGAGGCGCAGAACCTCTAACTATTGAGTATTTGTTTACTGACTATGTACAACACATAAAACACCATTTAACCCAAATTATACCATAAATTTTTTATCTGATAACTAAATGGAAATAATAGAAACAACTGAATTATCTGCCGACCAACAAAATGCTGCTTTGCTGCTTTGGAACAATGAGTACCCTGTAAAATTAAGGTATCATAACATGGCTGAGTTTACTATTTATTTAGAGGGCTTGCAACAGGTTCATCATTTCTTTTTAGTGGATGCGTTACAAAACATAGCAGGCTGGGCTTTTGCTTTTACACGTAACGATGAAAGATGGTTTGCCATTATTCTTGACAGCAGCATTCACCAAAAAGGGTATGGCAGTATGTTATTAAATAAACTGAAAGAAAAGGAACCGATATTAAACGGATGGGTAATTGACCACGATAGGGATTTTAAACTAAATGGTGAAAAATATGTATCGCCTTTGCCTTTTTATTTAAAAAACAATTTTGTTACACATCCTGATATACGAATTGATGCAGAAAAATTATCGGCAGTAAAAATTAAATGGACAAATTAGCATGAACTATTTTAACCCTGAATCGGCTGCGGCAAGGTATGCAAAAGGTCGGCCTGATTTTCACGACAACACTATTGCGCAGGTAAAAGATTTTTTACAGCTTACCCGCAGCATAAATAAAGCGCTTGACATAGCTTGCGGAACAGGGCTTTCAACCAAAGCATTATTGACTATAGCCGAACATGTATATGGAACTGACACATCGGAACATATGCTTAATAATGCAGTAAAAAATGATGCTATCCGATACCGATTGGCTGCTGCTGAACAACAACCTTTCGACAACAAAATATTTGACTTAATTACGGTTTGCTCGGGTGTGCATTGGTTTAATATTGATGCTTTTTTAAATGAAGCCAACCGTTTGTTAAAAGACGATGCATGGCTTATATTATATGATAACTTTTTTATAGCCGACATGGAATTGACGGATGGATTTAAGGATTGGTATTTGACTACTTATCTGGAGAAATATCCTGCTCCCAAACGAAACGAAAGTTATGATTGGTCAAATGAGAATTTACAACACAAGCAGTTTGCATTGGTACACGAAAGTAATTTTACCAATGCTGTGGATTTTACTAAGAGTGAACTGGTACTTTATTTCACAACGCAAAGCAATGTTATAGCCACAGTAGAAAGTGGCAACACTACTTACAACGAAGTAGAAGAATGGTTACATAAAGAACTTAGTGCTTTTTTCACCCATAACGATACCTGTAAAACCATTCACTACGGTAACTGGATTAAGTATATTCAAAAAACGAATTAATATGCATTGGATAAAATACCCAACTTCTTTAAGCAGTGAAATCATTGATTTAATACCGCTTGAAAAGGAACATTTCCCTGAGCTCATAGCTCTTTCCAAAGAAGAAAAAATATGGCAGTTTTATTTGTTTGATGGTGCCAATACGGATGTATTACTATCGGTATTAAACAAAACCTTGCTTGACCGTGAACAAGGCACTCAATTTCCTTTTGTGGTATATCATAAAGTTGATAAAAAAATTATTGGCAGTACACGCTTAATGGATATTCAGGCTGAACATAAAAAGCTGGAAATAGGTGCTACGTGGATACATCCTGAATACTGGGGAACGCCTGTAAACTTACACTGTAAATTACTATTGCTGCAATTCTGTTTCGAAAAACTACAAGCTATTCGGGTACTTATAAAAACGGATGCAAACAATATACGCTCACGCAGGGCAATTGAAAAATTGGGTGCTCAGTTGGAAGGTGTTTTACGCCAGGATATGATAAGGCACAATGGTATTATAAGAAGTACCGCACACTACAGCATTCTAAACCATGAATGGAGCCAGATAAAACTGCATTTAACATCATTACTTGCCAAACAACATGAGCCGCATCATTGATAAAGAAACTGCACCCGGTTATACTTGGGGCGATAACTGTAATGCTATTAACCTAGTTAATACGGAAACGTTATCGGTAAAACAGGAAAGCATGCCTCCACATACTAAGGAAGTGTTGCACTTTCATAAGCATGCGCAACAGTTTTTTTATATACTAAAAGGCACTGCTACTTTTTATTGTAATGGTGAAAAAGAAATGGCGCATGCACAACAAGGTATATTAATAGCCCCAGAGGAACAACACTTTATTGCCAATGAAACAGCAGAACAATTGGAGTTTTTAGTCATATCTCAACCTGCAACTGATAAGGATAGGGTAAACATAACACCAACCCATTAAGCAAAAAACATACAAAATAGTGCATAGAAAATTTAATAAAATGAGTAATATGCGATCCTAACTAATAGACAAAAAACCTATTAATTGCTACCGCTATTATGAGTATAAAAAACGCCATACGATTAACTTTAAATTTTTTACACTTAGACCTTACCAAAAATTTAGAATACGACAGGTTAACCAAAGCCATTATGAAACGTGTCATTCAACCCTACAGTAATTGTATTGATGTGGGCTGCCATAAAGGGGAGATTTTAGATACTATTTTACAATTAGCACCCAATGGTACACACTTTGGTTTTGAACCTATACCCAGTTTATATAACAACTTAAAACAAAAGTATGCTGATAAAGCTACTATCTATCCGTATGCTTTAGCTGATGCCAATGGTAAATCAACTTTTCAGTTTGTAAAAAATGCACCTGCTTATAGCGGCTTAAAGAAAAGACGTTACGATACTGACAAGCCTGATATTGAAGAAATAGAAGTAGAAATTAAAACACTGGATGAACTAATACCGAATCATTTAAAGATAAATTTTGTTAAAATAGATGTAGAAGGTGCAGAATTTGGTGTACTAAAAGGTGCCAGAGAATTACTGAAACGCGATAAGCCCGTTGTTGTATTTGAATGTGGCATGGGTGCCAGTGATTATTATGATACTAAACCGGCTTATATATTCGCTTTTATAACGAATGAAATAGGGCTTTCGGTTTCTACTTTAAAATCGTTTATCAATAACGGTAAACCATTAACGGCAGATGAGTTCGCGGATTGCTTCAACAACAGTAAAGAGTATTATTTTATTGCACACGCTTAATTAAAAGCGTGCTATCCGTTTTCTAAATCATTTAGGTATAAGGTGCAAACTTGTCGTACTGTTTGCTCCACTTTTTCAAAGTTAAAATCAATAGCTGCGCGAATTTTTGTGTTGTTGTAATAATATTTCTTTTGCGAAGCTCTTGCTGTTTCTTTGGTTAAATTAAATTTTGATATGCCTGTCATTCGTACCAAAGCAAACAAACGCCAGGCTATTTCGCCCATCCAAGGCTTAACCAGTATAGCAGGTTTTTTCACACCAAAGTTTTCAGCCATCATATCAAATAAGTGTTTTATGCTTACACTTTCGCTACATAAAATATATCGGCTACCAAAAATATTTTGCTCCATTAAGGTATAACATACTTTGGCTATATCCTCTACATCTACATACCCATTTACGCCTTGTGTGTACAAAGGCATACCTTTATAAACGGATTGAAACAGGTTAATAGAGCCTTTGGTAAAATCGCCATAACCTAAAATTACACCCGGGTTAACTATACAAATATTCAATCCTTCTTCTTTGCCACGCCATACTTCCATTTCGGCTTTGTACTTGCTAATGGCGTAATTGGAGTTTAATTTATTGTTTTCCCATTTACAATTTTCATCAATGGTGGCACCATCAATACTACGGCCAATAGCCGCAATAGAACTAATGTAACAGAACTTTTTAACACTATACATAAGGGCCAGGTTAACCATATTAGCAGTACCTTCTACATTGGTCTTCATCATCTTTTCTTTGTCAGCCTGGTCAAAACTAACCATGGCCGCACAATGGTAAACTTCTGTTACTTCATTAAAGGCCTGCTCTAACAAGGGCATATCCAATATATCAGCATCAGCCCAAACAATGGTTGCGTACAATGCATCTTTGGCTTTAGTATCAAAATGCTTAAAATGGTAATTAAAAATTTTATCAAATTCAGCCAATGAAGCTGTTTTGCGTTTAATTAATTTTATTTTTCTTTGGTGTTGCAGCAAATGGCAAGCCACGTGAGCCCCCAAAAAACCTGTCGATCCGCTAATTAAAATCACTGTTTGTGGATATGTTTATTTAATATCACAACAAATTAATGAGTTTTGCCCCAAATAGTAAGCAAAAAATAAAATCATTTTATAACTGCTTCACGCAAACCAATCTTTAGCATACATGGAATTTTTAAAACCACTATCATCCTCTTTTTTTGATGAAGTAAGCACACAGTGTAGTCCCACCAGTTTATTTCACTATACCGATTTTTTTCATAATGCTGATAAATCATTACAACATTACCAATTGGCTATAGTGGGCATTTGCGATGAAAGACTGAATGAATCAACCAAAGGAATCAGTAAAAGTGCGGATGAAATACGTAAGGAATTTTATCGGTTAATAAAACCAAGATACGACATAAAAATAATTGACTTAGGCAATATTGAAGCGGGCAATACTATCACCGATACTTACTTTGCGGTAAGGCAAACATTAAGCGAGCTTTTAAAACAAAAAATAGTTTGTTTACTGATAGGGGCCAGCGAAGATTTTATATACCAGCAATACGCTGCTTATGAGCAAACACATTTCAATATGAATGTGGTATTAGCCGATGCTCGCGTGGCGTTGAAAACGGTTGACGATAATCCATTGGCTAGTGGTTACCTGTCAAACATTATAGCGCATCCGAAAAACTATTTATTCAATGTAGCCCATGTTGGCCACCAAAGTTATTTTGTAGAGCCTGAAAGTTACGATGCATTTGAAAGAATGAATTTTGACATGATGCGTTTGGGTTTGTTTAAAGGTAAAATACAAAACATTGAACCACTTTGCCGTAACGCTGATATGATGGCCTTTAACATGAACACCATAAAAGGCTCTGATGCACCCGGCCAGGTATTACCATCGGCTAACGGATTTAGTGGTGAGGATGCTTGCCAGATAGCACGTTATGCAGGTATTAGCAACGATATAAGCTCGTTTGGTATTTATAATATTAACCCTGCTAAGGATATCAGCAATTTAACCAGCCAATTGGCAGCTCAAATGTTATGGTATTTTATTGATGGCTTTTATGCACGCAAAAATGAATACCCTACGGCTGATAGCAATGATTATATGATTTACTATACCAGTATTCAAGGTACTTATGAAATAAATTTTTATAAAAACAAATATACTGACAGGTGGTGGATGGAAGTGCCTTATCCAAAAGACAGAAGTAATCAAAAGGGTTCATTTATGGTGCCTTGTAGTTATAGTGATTATGAAATTGCCATGACGGATGAAATACCTGACAGATGGATTAAAGCTTACCAGAAACTAATTTAATACCGCAACAGAAACTAATAATAAATGGACGAAAAAACGAAGTATACTTTTTTTGAAAATGTATTTGAAGTAGTAAAACTAATTCCATTTGGCAAAGCTACAAGCTATGGCGCAATAGCCCGTTATTTGGGTGCTGCCAAAAGTAGCCGTATGGTTGGCTATGCTATGAACTCAAGTCATTTGTTGTTACACAAAGTACCTGCACACAGGGTAGTAAACAGAAACGGATTACTAACGGGCAAACATCATTTTGGAGGTGATACGATGCAGAAACTATTGGAAGCGGAAGGTTTTGTAATAGTAGATGATAAAATACAAAACTTTAAAAAGCACTTTTGGGATCCCAATGAAGCACTTGCTATGTAACTATTAAAAGTAACAATAGGCTGAATAACTAAACAGCTTGTATACTTTCAATAGTTGTTATACTAAATACAGCAGAAATTTATTTTAAATAACTAATTTGTAAATTCGGTTGGTAGGTATTACAACACCTTGTTTTAAAATTACAATCTTATCGGTAACACCCCAAACGGTTGTTTCAACCAATCTTCTTACGCTATCGTCTTCAAAGTAAATTTTTATTTTGGTATGTTCTAAATTACCTAAACTCAGCGCCCTGTTTAAATCCTGATCACGTTGCTTTATTAACTCTTTGTCTTTTAATATTTCTTCACTTGGAAATTTCAAATGTTCAATTTCCTCTTTTTCTATTTTTTCAAAATCAGCTATCATAATTTTATGTCTTAAGCAGGTTGTATAACAAATGTATTAATTGCATGTAAAAAAGCTATACAAAAAATAAAAAGTTTATATTTTTTTGATAAAACTATTCATTATCAATATCATGTATCATTAAAATTGCATTTTTTAAACCTGATTATTAAAATTAAAGCAATACTTTTTTGCCTTTTCTGCTTTTTATTAAATTGACTATTTTATTATAATTGTAAGCATTTATTCTTACGCTTGAGTTTCCATAATAACATATCGTTTCCGCATATTTTGCAATTAATAAGCAAAGGCGAAGGGGAGCAACTTGACTTTAAAAAAACCATTTCATCGGCCAGTAAAATAGCCAAGACAATGGCTGCTTTTGCTAACCATAAAGGCGGTACTTTATTGGTGGGCGTTAACGATAATAAAATGATTTCAGGTGTAAGAAGCGAAGATGAAAAATACATGCTTGATTTGGCAGCCGGCTTTTATTGTAAGCCTGAAATAAACATACAAATTATTGAATGGGAAATTGGGGGCAAAACAGTTATTGAATGCATCATTCCCGAAGGCAATAATAAACCATACTATGCCAAAGACGAAGAAGGCAAATGGTGGGCACATATACGTGTAGCGGATAAAACTTTATTGGCCAGTAAAATAGTGTTGGATGTATTGAAACGACAAACCAATAATACCAATACCTTTATTGCTTATAGTAAACATGAAGAGGGCTTGTTAAAGTACTTAGAAAGCCATAATAAAATAACTTTAAAAGAAGTAAGCAAACTTTTAAATATAGGCAGATGGCGTGCGCAAAAAATGATTATTAATCTGGTAAGTGCTGGTATTTTGCGTTCGCATACCACCGAAAAAACAGAATTTTTCACATTGAGTTAAAACAAAAAAGCCCGGTATAAAACCGGGCTTTTTTGTTTTAACATTTCTCTATTTCTTCTTTAAAAAATCTAAAGCAGCACCGTTTACACAATAGCGCAAACCTGTTGGTTTAGGTCCATCATCAAATACATGACCTAAGTGGCCGCCACATTTAGCACACATTATTTCTACTCTTTTCATGCCGTGTGTACTGTCAATGGCTGTTGTTATTTTAGTGCTGTCTAATGCTTCAAAAAAGCTTGGCCAGCCACAACCTGCATCAAACTTGCTATCGCTTTTAAAAAGCTCGTTTCCGCAAGCTACACAAGTATATGTTCCGCCATCGTAATGCTCTTCCCATTTGCTGGTAAAAGGCCTTTCCGTTCCTTTTTGGCGCAATACATAATACTGCTCAGGCGTTAACTGTGCTTTCCATTCTGAATCGGTTTTGTTTACCTGTATGCTATCCTTGTTATCCATAGTTGTTTTAATATTTTGTGATACGCTTGTTGTTGATTGATTGCCCGAATTATACTTGCACGAGGTAAATGCCAACAGGCAAATAACCGAGCTGATTAGTAGTAATAAGTTAGTCTCTCTTTTTAATTTGTTTTGATAATTGAAATACATCATGTCGCTAAAGTGTTTTTAATTGAAATGTGATACTTATTTTGTTCCTGCGAACTAACACATATACGCAATTCATTGTATATTGGATTAGGCTCCAAATGCCACCCGGCTGACAATTCTGTTAAATTACTTATAATCCTTTTATCCAAACGTTATTTTAACACAACACTCTTATTGATAAAACACCCATTATAAATATTTGTTTTAACAACGCTTAAATACCATAAACAAGCTTACTGTTTTCGGTGGTTATATCGGCTACTTTTTGCAGGCTTACCTGCTTTAATTCGGCCAGTTTTTTGGCTACTTCAATTATATAAAAACTTTCGTTGCGTTTGCCCCTATGTGGTACTGGAGCTAAATAAGGGGCATCTGTTTCTAATACCAAATTTTTCAAGTCTATATCGGCTATGGCTTTATCTAAACCTGCATTTTTAAAGGTTAATACCCCTCCTATTCCTAAATAAAAACCCAATGCTGTTATTTGTTTGGCTTGTTCTGCATTGCCACTAAAGCAATGAAAAATGCCCCTCAATTTCGGGTGCTGCATTTGTTGTAATATGGCTATTACTTCATCGGTAGCATTACGCGAGTGTATATTAATTGGCAAATCGTATTGAATAGCCCACTGGCATTGTTTAGTAAAGGCACTTATCTGTTGTTCTTTAAACTCTGTGCTCCAGTAAAAATCAAGACCTATTTCACCAACAGCATAAAATTGACGCTTTTTAAACCACTTTTGAATTTGAAACAATTGTGCTTCCACATTGGCATCAACCGAGCATGGATGCAAGCCCATCATGGGAAAACAATTATCGGGAAACTGCCATACCAAATCTAACATAGGCTGAATGCTATGTAAATCTATATTGGGCATAAACAGCCTTGTTACATTGTTTTTTATTGCTTTTTCTATCAGTTGTATCTTATCGGTTCCAAACTCCTCTGAGTATAAATGGGTATGTGTATCGGTAAAAATCATGCTTTCTGTAATAATGGGCAAAACTACTATTTATATGCTATGTTCAATAGTCTGTAAAAATGTTTCTTCATTTTTATTACCACAAAATAAATCATATAATTGACTATGGAATTATTAACACGCGAATCAATATTAGAAAAGTTTAATACCGTTAATGAATTAAGTGAATCAGACCAATTACTTTTAGCAAAAGCCAAAGAAGCCAGTAAAAACGCCTATGCTCCATACTCTAAATTTAATGTAGGCTGTGCCTTACTGCTGGCTAACAATGAAATTATTTTAGGTAATAACCAGGAAAATATTGCTTATCCTTCAGGGTTATGTGCTGAGCGTGTTGCTATATTCCATGCAGGTTCAAACTATCCTGATGTAGCTATAAAAGCAATGGCTGTAACAGCTTTTGCAACCGGGTACGAAGTAACTGAACCCGTTATGCCTTGTGGCGCCTGTTTACAAAGTATCAGTGAATTTGAGTTGCGTTTTAAAGAGCCTATTAAAATTATTTTACAAGGTAATACCGGCTCTATTTATGTGGCCAATGGCACCAAAAACTTTTTGCCTTTTCAATTTTATATTCAGGAATTAGGCGGATAATTCAGTTATAAATTACTTAACTCCTGCTGTAGTTTTTTGGTAAGCGACTGTACTATTAATTGGTAAGAATCATCAACCATTTGTAATATTATTTTATCGCTTACATCCTCGTTAAACGTTACTGTATTCCAATGTTGTTTATTCATATGGAAGCCCGGCTTAACCGCACCGTATGAAGCTCTCCATTCAATTGCCTTCTCAGGATCGCATTTTAAATTAACACTTACCGGATTACTTAATGATGTTAAGGCAAACATTTTACCCATTACCTTAAATACCAAAGTATCGTTATCAAAAGGAAAGGTTTCTTCTACTCCTTTTTTATCAATACAATATTCTCTTAACTGTTCTATGTTCATGGTAATTTTATAAATCTGTATCCTATTGAAAACTGTAACATAGAAGCCCTGGTGCTAAAATCAACCGAGTTGCTGTTATTAGCCAGTTGAGCTGCTGCACCTATCTGAGTCAGACTAAAATCGTATCTTACATCAAAGCTTAGTTTCCAAACATCAACACCTAAGCCCGCTTGTGCGCCCAAAACAAAATTTTTAAAATCGCCTTCTTTTAGTGGGTCTACCGTACCGGAGGCATTACTTATGGTTACATCCTTATCAACTAAAAATTGAAAATTAGGTCCCGCTGATACCCTTACTAATTTTAATATTTTTTTACCAAACAATACGGGTACATCTATATAGCTTAACTTATTGGAAGCACTGGAATTATTGTTATTGGCTACACTAAAGTTTAGGTTACGAAATAAAATTTCAGGTTGTATAAAAAAACTAACTAAACCTATTCGGGTATAAGCCCCTAGTAAAAAACCATTGTAATTATCGGGCGAGCTAAAGCTTTTAAAATCCGATCCTATTACTTGTGTGCTTGTTAAACCCACCTTTGCTCCCAATGCAAATTCCTGTGCTTTTGAAACAGAGAAACAAACCAAAAACAATAGTAGTAATGTAATTTTATTCATTGTATGTATGCTATTATAAAACAAATTAACAATGAATTTATTTATTAAAAAAATTACTTCTCAATAGCTTAAACAAAAGATGCCCGTTGTAGTAACGGGCATCTTTTTGTTTTTAGAGTTGTTCTCTGTTTTTGATTACCTCATTAAAGTAAGAGAGCCACTGTACTGGTATTTTTTACCAGCAAAACTGGTTGCAAATATCTGGTACACGTAAGCATCCTGCTGACACTCACCTCCCGTTTTCTGGTCTATACCGTTCCAGCCTTGTTTTATATCTTTTGTTTGAAACACCAGCTTACCCCAACGGTTATAAACATAAATATCTATCGTCTCAAAGCCTCTCGCCTGTACATAAAACTGACTGTTACATGGTATACCCGGTACCGGATTACCTCCCTGACAATCTACATTACTTCCTCCCTTACCATCTGTTTTTGGCCAGAATACATTCGGGATAAAAACTGTAATATCTGGTTCTATTTCTACATATTTAGTTACCGAATCTACACATCCTTTCACACTAGTCACTCTCAGTTTAACAGCTATTTTACCGGTATCTGATGCAAATGATTTTTCTGTTGGATTTGCCTCTGTCGATGTTCTTGGCAAGCCTGTCAATGGGTCTATACCAAAATTCCACCAGTAAATATTATCAGTATCAGGTTGAGAACGGTTATAGAAAATAAAAGATGGTTTTGCCACTGTGGTAGTGTATTTATTGGGTTCAAAATCAGCTACCGGAGTTAACCATGCTGTTGATGTTTTTATATCTGAGGTATCACTACAAGTGGTCGTTTTGTTAACCACCACTAATTTGGTTTTGTAACTGCCCGGTGTAGCAAACGAAGTACTGAAGTTCACTTGATCTACTGCATCAAGCACAGGCACAACAAAATCATTTACAAACCATATATAATTACTGCCCGGTACACCTGATGGTACTGCCGTATAGTTTACATTCAACGAAGTAAATGGTGCATGGGTTCTTACACATCCACTGTCTATACCACTAAAGTCAGCTACTGGTTTCTTGTAAATAGTGAATATCGCGGTATCGGCTCCGGGTATAGGACATAAATTGATTCCTTTAGGATCTGTCGTTACCACTCTCACCTGTACCAATCCATTGTTGATCTCGGTCTGCGATGCTCTGTATATCAATGAATCATTGGTCTGTTTTACTATAGTACCTGACTGGTTAACTACTTCCCATGCCAACCCATATGGATGACTTGAGAATTTTGATGGTGGGTCTACCACATTGATAGTAAACTCTGCTCCATATTCACATGCTGCCGCATCAGGCCCTAAGTTTACTTTTGGTGGATACTGGATGCGTACATTGAAACTATCTTTACCTGAACAACCTTCTGGTGTTCTATAGTAATACTGTAGCTTGTATACCTGCTCTTGTAAGCTGTTGCCTACAAACCTGAACATACCACCATCTCTGCCATAATCTGCTGTTAAACCCGCTCCTCCACCTGTCAATGACATGGAATCTGAGCCTGAACTTAAAAACAACGGATTTGGGGTTAATACCAATCGTAATGAATCTCGTGTTAAACATACTGCACTGTCCTTGATGTTAGCCGTTACTATATCTACTGTAGGTAATCCTTTTACCGTCAGATTGGTCGTATCGGCTG
>JAZKBU010000019.1 GCA_040388375.1 Bacteroidota bacterium
AAAGGCGAATACCAATTAACCAATGCTTTGGAAAACATGAAAGCAAAAGGTACTCAATTTGAACCTGGAAAGGTAACAGAGTGGTTAGATTGCGGTAATAAAAATTCAACTGTTTTCACCAACGGACGTATACTTTCTTATATGCACGATGATAAAGAAAACATGGTGCATGAGTCAGTTAAAATGGAAGGATCGGTTGTTATTCAACCAAGCTATATCGGTAAAAATGTAAAACTAAACCGCAGTGTAGTTGGCCCGTATGCTAGCATTGGCGATGGTTGTACAGTTGAAAATTCAGTAGTGAGCAATTGTATAGTACAAACCAATACCAAGTTGGTAAATGCAGTTATTGATAATGCAATGATTGGAAACAGTGTGGAATACCATGGCGAAGCAAAAGACTTAAGCATTGGCGACTTTACAACGGTATTATAATTACTTAATAAAATCCTAAAATATAAAAATGCCGCTTCACAGAGCGGCATTTTTTATACGCTTTGTTCTAGCACTACGTTACCATTCAAATATGATAAACCCGCGTTATAATATTTGGATATTACTTGTATTTGCACTTCTATTTCAGGTGCTTTTTTCTAATCATAATATGGGGCTGAACTGCCTTATTTTTATGCTCCTTTCTTCACTACTAGGCCTCGTATTGGGGAAGAAACCTAAATCAAAAACAGCCTATTTAATTCAAATATGTTGTTGGGTAAGTGCCATTGGAGTTGTTATAGCTCATACTTCATATAGCATAGTTTTTTTCTGGATATCGTTTCTCATTTATTTAGCTTCAATTGTTCATACGGAGCTTCAGCATTTTTATTTTGCACCACTATTTACAGTTAATGCCTTAACATTTATTCCTAAAGGTTTAGGTGATTTATTCAGGCAAAGTTTTAATATAAAGAATAGTAGTAATTTAAAATCGTGGTTACCTTTGGTTGTGTTGCCTCTGGTAGTAATATTGGTGTTATTAAAACTATATGCACTTTCCAACCATTATTTTGAAGTTATAATTGATAGTGTAACGGAAATAATTTCAAGTTGGATATTGAAAATTTCAGTAGAAAGAAGCGTGTTTTTTATTGTAGGTTTCATTATTGGATTGTTTTATATACTTAAGTTATCACTTGAAAAACATATTCAACATGATGCAGAACTGAACACTAACTTAAGCAGAAAAAGTTTCAAAAGAACCATTCTTAAATTTTTAAGTAGAAGGCTTTTAAAAGTAAACTACGTAGCAATCGGTTTATTCATTTTACTGAATATTATAATATCCATTATTAACTATCTTGATATTAAATACATTTGGGTTGATTTTAAATGGGATGGTGGCTTTTTGAAAGATATGGTTCATCAAGGAACCTATTTACTCATTTTTGCCATACTTATTTCAATGGCTATATCTGTTTATTATTTAAACTCCAATTTGGTATTCATCAAAAATAATAAGGTTTTAAAAACGCTGATTATAGTATGGCTTATTCAAAATATTGTTATGATTGTATCAGTGGCTTTTCGTAATGCCTACTATATTCAATATTTTGCTTTGGCCTACAAAAGAATTTTTGTGTATTTCTTTTTAGTGGCTTGTTTGGTTGGACTCGTTTCCATTATTATAAAAACACTCAAACAAAAAAATACTGCGTTCTTACTGCAAGTAAACTCCATATCAATCTTTCTTATTTTTTTAAGTGCTTCACTATTCAATTGGGATTTGATTATTGCTAAATATAATTTTAGTAATTATAAAGAGTCTTATGTTCATTATGATTTCCTGAAAGAGCTTAATAATAGTGCCCTGCCTTATTTAGAAACAAACAAAGAACATTTGCATGAAATTGATAGGGTGCAAGCTAACTTTTTTACTTTTGATACCAGAGGGAAAACTACAAGTGATGAGTTTTCTGATTATATTGAATTAAGAAAAAAGTATTTCAAAGCTATTTGGCCTGAACAAAGTTGGCTCGATTGGAACTTGCCGGAATCAAATGCCTATAAGAAATTAGCTAATTAAACAAAAAAGGCTGTCATTTTGTGACAGCCTTTTTTGTTTTTAGTCTTCAGTTGTTTCACTAGCTAAGTTATAGAAATTAACCTCCTCACATTTTTCTCTATCAAGCAACCTGATAGATAACCTTATTTTGTCAAGTATTTTTTCGTCTGTTAAGTCTTCGTATTCATTCATAAAAGTTTTCATGGTTAATTCCCTTATGTCAAAATTACCAGCGTCTTTTAAGTATATGTAACTCCATTTCCAGCTGGTATTATCATTGTTTCGTTTCTTAAAAACAAAAAGTGTTCCTATTCCTTTTTTTGAGTTTATACTTTCTTTCAGAACTAGTGTTATTGAATCTTTTAAACTGTTTTTTGCTTCGTTTATATATACTTGAGCACGTGCTATAGAGTCTAAATTTTTGTATGATTTAGGGAATTTTTCAAGTTTACCTATATTGTTTAATAGTATATAAGTATTAGCTCTTAAAGAGTTGTTGGCAACCCATTTCTCCCAGTTGTTATCATCAACAGCTATATTGTTTTTTAGTAGTAAAGCACCAATGCTTAATTGCAATGACGCATCACCATTTTTAATAGCTTTATCAAAGAAAGATTTAACCGCTGCTTCTTGGTAAAAAGGTTGTAACAGTATTGCATAGTCAAATACAATGCCTTCGAACAGTTTAAATTTTTTATCCATAGTCAGACTTTCTTTATTGTAATAATCGTATGAATCTTCCTCCTCATAGTCGTTATAGGAAGTGTTTTCCGTGGTGTTTTGTAAACTTGCTATTTGTTTTTTTAGTTCAATATTAGCACTGTTTAAAAACTTGGTTTTATTGGCTGCATATAAATCTGTAGATATTAAATTTTTGTATTTAAGCGCAGCAAGAAGTTCTATAGTACGCTCTTTGTATTCATCATAGTCTAGTAAAAATACAAGTTGCGGCACAACCTTAGCCATTAGCTCTAAACTGTCGTTAAACGCATTAAAACAGCTATTAAAGCTGGAGCTTTCTTCTGCTATGGGCGTTTCTTTTTTAATTAACTCAGTAAAAGCCAATGTAGCAGGCAGGGTTTGTTGTGCCGCCAATGCATATAATACAGCAAATTGATAAGCAGGAGTATCTTTTACCGTAGTATAATATGCCTTCAGCCAATTAATACATTCAGTCGTTTTAATATTTTTCAGGCATTCAATAACCATGATGCGTTTATTCATTTCCAAATCACTTTGTTCGGCTTTTTTAAT
This sequence comes from Bacteroidota bacterium, assembly GCA_040388375.1. NCBI lineage: Bacteria > Pseudomonadati > Bacteroidota > Bacteroidota bacterium. The sequence goes on from JAZKBU010000019.1 coordinate 3,257, forward strand.
AGTTTCTTTTACAGCTTTAAAGTCACTTGGTTTAACAATAGCTGTTAAGTCATATACATATTCCCTTGCTTCCATTTTGGTGGTAGAGTCCGTATGAAGTATATTGTTTAAGAGCAATGAAACTTTAGATTCTGTAGCCGATAAACCATAGTTAGAATCTAGCAATGAAAATGTATTGTAAAAAGAATCAATAAAGGCACTTAATTTTCCTTTTTCGCAAAGAGTATTTAATATATATATATAACGACCTTTTTGAATAATTTTAACCCTGATGTATTGGTGTGTGTTTTCATTTGTTTCCACATTAAAGTCTAATATATCGGCACCCTTTTTCTGGGTATAAACTTTTTGGTTTATAGTTGGCATAATAAAATCAGTAGCTTGTTTTATATTCTTATTCCACAATGAATCTAAATTATCATACGATTTATATAGATTGAGTTTATTGTAGGTAAGTCGTATTACTTCTCCCGTAGCTTTTGACGAATAGAATTCCGTTTTATACTCAGCATCGGCTACTTTCTTTTTTTGATAATTACCTATTAAAGTAGCTAACTCATTTTTCTCCGGAACATCAACTAATTTAACAGAGAATAGCATACCCGTATCAGTATGTATTTGGTAATTATTAATGAGTGGTTTTTGGTTTAGCTTAAAGGAATTGATAAAAGTTTCATCGTTTGAGTTATCGAGTAAAAAATAGTAGTGAGGGCCACTAATTACCAACTTGCCTTTATATGTTTCATTGTTTTTTTTCCATTCAAATAAAGCAGAAGCTTTGTTGCTGTCTATATGAATATATGCTATCTCACAGTTATATTTTTCAGCCGCTTTCTGAATAATATAGTTCAGTTCAAAAGTATCCTGCTCAATGTATTTGGTTTCATTATTTGTTGCTACCAATAGCAAATTAAATTTTGTTCCATCATTACTGATGGCAATATGTTTTCCAACATTATTATCGTCACCATTATAAATGGAAACATTGTTTTGTGTAAACTGGTAAGTAAACCCGGCTTCTTTTTTATTTACAGTTGCTGTGGTATACAGCTTAGCGGAGTTTAAAAATTGATTAGCTGTGCTACTATTGGCGTAAGCACCATTACCAGCTACTTTAAACGCAAATAATTTAAAAGGAGTAATAATAATTTTATATTTTTCTATATCACCTCGCCTGGTTTTACTGTTAACAAGGAAACATATATCTCCGTTTTCTGTAAGGCTTTCCTGTTTTAGTGTAATGGTTCCATCAATGTTTTCATACAGCAGGCTATCTACTTTTTGTGACCAATATTTTTTATCGTGCTTATTAATAAATCCGTTATGACTGATACTCGATACCATATAATAACTTCCATTAATCATGTCAGTAGCCAGGTAAATACCGTCCTGGTTAATATTCTGTAACGATTGCATGTTATTGGGTGCTTCCACTGAAAAAGAAGAATCAGTACTATATTGTTTGCTTAATTCAGTTATAAAATTAATTTTTTGAATCTGTGCTTTTAGCTTACTTGGCTTCAATGCCTGCCAGCTAACAGGGTTAACTGTGTAGCCATTTTTTCTCAATATATTTAAAACACCCTCTTCGCCACCTAAATGTGCTGCTCCAACACCTGTAAAAACAGATGCTCCCAACTTCATTAAGCTATCAATGCCGTGGTACATAATTTTGTTTCTTTCTATGATCATGTATTTATGGCTCATTTTGCTTGAAGTGTTTCTGCTTAGTGAATCAATGAGCACTAAGTCGCCTTTGCGGTATGCCTCTTCTAATTTTTCTATGGTATAAACGCCTTCCTTATATCTGGCTATGGTTTTTTCTTTTTCATCCAGCTCACTTTCTGCTTTTAACGATTTGGCATACATATCCATCGTTCCTTCAAAAGTTTCTAAGCCTATAATTTTTTTGTGAAGCTTTTTTCCTGCTTGAAAAATGAACAGGTCCAAATAGGTATCCTCTTCTTTATTAGCATTACCAGCACTGGAACGATAAAGGAGGTTGTTAACTAAATCAACTTTTTGTGATAAGAAACCAGCCAGGCTTCTGTTTTTGATTTCATTTAAAGCAAAAGAATTTTCATAAAAGCCACCTTTGTTTTTAAATGAATGAACACCTGCACCCAAAGCAGATTTCATTAGCTTGGAGTTAACTAGGTCGGTTAGCATTAAGTCCGGGTCAATCTCAAGTGCTATAAAATCGCAATTTTTTAGCCCTATAAAAAAGGAATCGTTTAAATTAAATGCCAGCTTTCCGCTCACATGCATAGTACCATAAATGTAGGAAGGCTTTTGACCATTTTTGCCAACAATTTCCCAGAGTAAACTTTTTTGATTGTTTGTATTGCTTTGAGCGAAAAGGAGTTGAAACGATAAACAATAAAGTAGGGTAAAAGCCAATTGTATGCCGGTTCTTGGATTTGGGGTAGTTGATTTTGTCAAAATGAGGGTTGTATGATTACATACAAATGAGCAAAAACAGAATGAATTAAACAACAACTAAATTAATAAGCTATACAAAAAAAGCTGCTTCAAATATTTGAAGCAGCTTTTTTAAAAATGTATTTTAGAAATTAAATTACAATACTGAACTTACTTCATGGTATGGTAATCCAAAAGCATCAGAAACACCTTTGTAAACTACTTTTCCATCTACTACATTTAAACCTAAACGTAATTCTTCGTTATCAACACAAGCTTTTTTCCAACCTTTGTTAGCTAATTGTAAAGCATAAGGTAAAGTAGCGTTGGTTAATGCTAAAGTTGATGTATAAGGAACGGCACCCGGCATATTAGCTACGCAGTAGTGAATAATTCCGTCAATTTCGTAAGTCGGGTTCTCGTGGGTTGTTGGCTTACAGGTTTCAATACATCCACCTTGATCTACTGCTACGTCAACCAAAACAGTACCCGGACGCATTTCTTTTAACATATCGCGGGTAATTAAATGAGGCGCTTTAGCACCCGGAATTAACACCGCACCAACTATTAAATCAGCAGTTTTAATAGCTTCGCGTATATTGTACTCGTTACTGAATACTGTTTTTACGTTTGCAGGTAAAATGTCGTCTAACTCGCGTAAACGAGGAATTGAAATATCCATAATGGTAACATCAGCAGCCATACCTGCAGCCATTTTAGCCGCTTGTGTTCCTACTATACCACCACCTAATACCAATACTTGAGCTGGTTTAACACCTGGTACGCCTCCTAATAAAATGCCGCGTCCGCCCATTGGTTTTTCTAAATATTTAGCACCTTCTTGTATACTCATACGTCCGGCAACTTCGCTCATTGGCACTAATAAAGGTAAAGAACGGTCTTTTTTCTCTACTGTTTCGTAAGCTAAACAAGTAGCTTTACGCTCAATCATAGCGTGCGTTAATGGCTCATAACTTGCAAAGTGGAAATAAGTAAACAATAATTGACCTTCTTTAATTAAAGGATACTCTTGTTCAATTGGTTCTTTTACTTTAACAATCATTTCTGCTTTTGCATATACATCGGCAATAGTAGGTAATACTGTTGCGCCTGCAGCTGCATAATCAGCATCTGAAAAACCACTACCGTTACCAGCAGTAGCCTGAACAAAAACCGGGTGACCGGCTTTAACAAATGCACTAACACCTGCAGGGGTTAATCCTACACGGTTTTCGTTGTTCTTAATTTCCTTTGGAACTCCAATTATCATAAATTTATTATTTTGTTTTGCGTTTTGAAAATGGCTCGCAAATTAGCCCATATTTTCACCAAAACAAACACTGAAATTTCATGACTGTTATTGGCTTATTTATAGCAGGTTAAATGCCTGTTAAAATAAATAAACGGGCTGTTTATCGGCCGTTTATTTGTAAGAGGAAACGGTATTAATTAAGCCTATGGCCTATAATTTCTTTTACCTTTTGGTATAGTTGAAAGGGGCTGAATGTGCGCCAAATCATATTGTCAAGCTCACCTCCAAAATTAATATAGTAATCAATATTGTTGTTTCTTAATTCAGTCAACACATGTTCCTGAAAATTAATAGCTGCAATCCAACCGCCTGTATCATCTATATCCTGGAACCAATCTTCGTAATAACTATCGTCACTGGCATGAAAGTTTAATACGTTTTCGCCAATTAAAATAAATTTATCAATACCATTTTCGATGAATACTTCCATTACATCGCGTTTTAAAAACATAATATCATTGTGGAGTGCATCGTTCCACTCACCAATCAATTCTGCTACTAAAAAACGTTTATCGTAGTCGGCAAATAGTATTTTAATAAAAAGTGTTGGGGTTCCAAATGCATCCCATTGTGGGTGTAATAAGTAATTATAAATTTGATTGGTAAAATCAAATTCGCTGTATTCACGCTCAAAAAAAGGAGAGTAAATATCTTCCTCGCTTTTATAAATATCACGCCATAAAAAGTGTGGCTCCAAGTGATGCATATTGTATTATTTTTTGTAGTCGGTTTTTAAAACCCTGAAAGTTGTTCGTCTGTTTTGTTGGTGTTGCTCTTCTGTACAATCTACATCGTCAGCACAGTCATTTACCAGTTTTGTTTCTCCATATCCAACAGCTACTAGTCTGTCTTTAGCTATACCTTTTGCCAGTAAATAGTTTACACAGCTTTGTGCTCTTTTCTTAGATAGTTCTAAGTTGTAATCTGCCGGGGCACGACTATCCGTATGTGAGCCGATTTCTATGGTTATGCTCGGATTATTTCTTAGAATAATGGCCAATGAATCTAGTATTACTTTTGATTCAGGACGCAAATCGTATTTATCTACATCGTACAAAATGCCTTGTAAGGTAAAATCAACTTCGGGCGCAGGAATGGGATCTAAATAAATAGTTAGTTCCAATAATGAATCTTTTTGTAAACCCAAGCTTGAAATATCAATAGGTGTGCTGGCAAAATAACTTGCTTTGGTAACCAATAATTGTTGTATAGCATTGAGTGGTATTTCGCCTGTAAATTCGCCTTTATCGTTGGTTGCAATAGTGAAAATATTGCTTCCTTTTTCGCTGGTTAGGGTTACATTGGCTTTGCTTAATAAAGTGCTGCTTTCCCTATCAAAAACTTTTCCTTTTACTAAAAATACAAATGGTTTAATGCTGATGGTGTATATATCATCATCGCCCATTCCGTTTATTCTGTTAGAGCTATAAAAAGCAATAGGCTTTTCAGGTTTTTGTTGCCATTTTGGAATAAAGCTGATACCAAAATCATCACCACCGCTGTTAATGGGATATTGTAAGTTAACGGGTGTTTTGTAGGTGGTTGATGAATCTGTGGTTTTAAAAATATCTAAGCCACCTAATCCAATTTTGCCTTTAGTTGAATAATAGAGTTCATTATCCTCACTGATGTAAGGAAACATATCATCTTCTATGGTGTTAATTTGCGGGCCTAAGTTTTTGGGTGTTAACCAAACGGCTTTTACTTCATCAAACTGGCTTACATAAATATCTTTTTCTCCAAAGCCGTTGGGCATATCGCTGGCAAAATAAAGCTTCTTGCCATCAGCACTTATGCTTGGGTGCCCGCAGCTAAAACTATCAGAATTAAATGGCAATAAAGTGGGTTGACTCCATAATCCATTTTGTTTATAGCTAACATATATTTTGCAGTTTATTCCTTTTCCATCTATACCGTTACACTGTGTAAAATACATGGTATTACCTGTTGTATCGGTACATGAAGCGCCATCGTTATAGTTACTGTTAACTTTTCCGTTTACATTGTTGGGTTTGGTACTAACGCTGTTGTTATAATCTACTTCAAAAATGTCACACATTTTTTGCCCTGTCCATTCAAAAATAAGCGAGCCTTGGCTTTCTTTTCTACTTGAACTCCAAAACAATTTTCCATTGCTATAAAAAGGAGCGTAATCGCTAAACTCTGTGTTTATCTCTTTAATCGGGGTAATATTAAATTTTTGAGGATTGGCTTTCCATTGTTGCGCAATAGCACACGACTGAAATGCTACCTGCGCTTTTTTATCATCAGGTACTTCAAATAAATAATCGTAAAAAGTTCTGTTGGCATCATCGTAACGCTCAAAGTATTTTAGTAAATTACCATAGCTGTATAAAATGCTTGGGTCCGGATATTTTGAGTTGATTGCATCTTCAAACCATTTGATAGCCTGGTTATAATTATTGCTTAACCGGTAGCTTTCCGCAATCATAAAAAGTACATTTTGCTTCAAAGTATCTACTTTAATTTTGGGGTATACTTTTTTAAATAAATTGGCTGCAGTATTGTATTTTTTTGCATTGAAAGCCTTGTTCGCATTATCAAGTTCAAACTGATATGGGGGTATTCCTTGTTGTGCAAAAACAAAGTAAGCAGGTAAGCAGGTTAATACAATTAATATGAGTTTTTTTAGTGGCATGAATAAATTATTCTGTACTGTTTTCAAATATACTTAAGGTTATTGGCAATACAACTTTTGCCAGGCAATTATAAATTTAATCATTGAATAATAAGGTTTGCTACGAGTATTTATTTAGTCAAAAATAAACGGGATTTGGTTTGTTTTGAGGAAATGAGTATGATTTTTATTTCATCCTTGATTGAAATGGTTTAAATAATTGGGGTTAAATTCGCGGTACAGTAAAATATGGTTGGATTTAGCAAAATAAAACAATTGGTGCGGTGGCTACAAGTTAAGCTTACCAAAAAGCAGTTTATTATATTGTCGAGCGTGTTGGTTGGTTTGTCTGCCGGGTCAGCAGCCATTGTTTTAAAAACATTTGTACATTATATTTTTATTGCTGCCAGCTTAAACGAAAAATTTGGTATTCCTTATTTGTACTTGTTTTTGCCTTTAGTCGGTATTTTATTGACTGTTTTGATAGTAAAAAAAGTACTGAAATCAAAATTAGATAAAGGCATTTCACCTATTCATTATGCCATTGCCCATAAATCAAGCATCATACCTCGAGAGCAAATGTATGCTCAGATAATAACCAGTTCCTTAACGGTTGGCTTTGGAGGGTCGGCAGGATTAGAGGCGCCTATTGTTGTTACAGGGGCGGCATTTGGCTCTAACTATTCAAAAGCTTATAAATTAAATTATAAAGATAGAACTCTTTTATTGGGATGTGGCGTAGCGGCCGGAATTGCAGCAGCTTTTAATGCACCAATAGCCGGAGTTTTATTTGCATTGGAAGTTTTATTATTAGATGTTAGTATTTCAGCATTTACTCCTTTAATTATTTCAGCCGCAACAGGCACTTTAATTGCTAAAATTGTGTTGGAAGATGATATTTTATTATCGTTTCAATTACAGCAGGCATTTAATTATTATAATGTACCTTTTTATATTCTACTGGGCATATTTGCAGGGCTTGTATCGGTCTATCATTCCCGAACATTTATGAAAGTGGAAGGCATTTTTAGTAAGTCGAAGAATAAAATATGGCTGAATGCCATTTTTGGAGGCTTATTGTTAGCGGCACTAATTTTTGTTTTCCCCAGTTTATTTGGCGAAGGATATAAAAGTATAAAAATACTCTCTTTACAAGATGCAAAATCGTTATTAGATGGAAGTGTACTAACTATATACCGAGATAAGGAATGGTTTGTATTGTTGTTTGTTGGTGTATTGATTTTTATTAAATCGATAGCTACGGCTTTAACATTGGGTAGTGGAGGTAATGGAGGAAATTTTGCACCATCGTTATTTGTGGGTGCTTATGTAGGTTTTTTCTTTTCGCGTTTAGTTAATTTATTAGGTATTACTACGCTACCTATCAGTAACTTTACCATTGTTGGAATGGCGGGTATTTTAAGTGGCATATACCACGCGCCTTTAACAGCTATATTTTTAATTGCAGAAATAACGGGTGGTTATACCTTAATGATTCCGCTCATGATTGTATCATCTATTAGTTATGCTATATCAAAACATTTTGAACCGTACTCTATGGATACGAAGAAGCTTGCCAATAGTGGGCAGATGTTTACCAACGATAAGGATAAAAATATTTTAACCACCATAAAAATAGCGAACCTGATTGAAGACAATTTTCAATCAGTATTACCTACCGATTCGTTAGGCGATTTGGTGAAAATTATATCGCAATCAAAACGTAATTTGTTTCCCGTAATTGATACCAACAATAAACTAATAGGTATAATAACCTTAGATGATATTCGGGAAATAATGTTTAATACAGACATGCATTCAAAAATAAGCGTTGGCGATTTAATGGTTGTGCCGGCTGCCATTATTGACAGTTATGAAACAATGGAATCAGTTATGAAAAAATTTGATGAAACTGGAGCATGGAATTTACCGGTAACTACAAATGGGGTTTATACCGGATTTATTTCCAAATCAAGTGTCTTTTCGAGCTATAGAACAAAATTAATAACAACTACAATAGAATAATAATATGGGTAATTATAAAGTGTTTGACGTAACGTGTACTGCTGAGTTAAAGGATATAATAATAGCCGAGTTAGGCGATATAAATTTTGAAGGATTTGTAGAAAAAGAGAACGGCTTTGAAGCCTATATTGATGAAGCGTTATTTAGCAATGAGGACTTTATTGCGGTTTTAAATAAGTATAGTATTGGTGATACTGATTATTCAGAAAATAATATACCTCAACAAAACTGGAATGCACAATGGGAAAGCAGTTTTGAACCGGTTATTATCAGCAACCAATTAATTATTAAGGCTCCATTCCATGTTATTGAAGAAATGTATTCCTATCAAATAATCATTCAACCTAAAACGTCATTTGGTACAGGCCACCATGAAACAACGCAAAGTATTATGGAGCTGATGTTGCAAATGGATTTTAAAGACAAATCGGTTTTTGATTATGGTTGCGGCACAGGCGTACTATCTATTTTAGCCAGCAAGCTAGAGGCTGATTATATTTTTGCAAACGATATTGATGACTGGGCTTTTGAAAACGTAGGTGAAAATGCACAGTATAATAACATAACAAATATTGAATATATGAAAGGCGATTTAAGTGTAGTGCCTGATAAGCAGTTTGATATAATTTTAGCCAATATTAATAAAAACATTTTATTGAAAAGCTTTGAGCAGCTTAGTAAGCATTGTAAGGAAAACGGAATAGTAATGATAAGTGGTTTTTTTGAAACCGATTTGAATGACTTATTAGCGGTTAGTGAAAAGTATAATTTGATATTGCAAAAAACTACTGTTTGTAATGGTTGGTGTGCAGCCGTATTACAAAAAAAGAGTAGTTAAAAGGCTATTTGTAGCTGAGTAATTATATCACTTTGCGTGTTACCGTCAATTTGTTCTAAGCCACTTCCAATGCTATTTACATTACTGTATTTGGTTTGGGCGTAACGTAAAAACAGTTTTATGTTTTTTACTATTTGGTATTTGTATACAATGTAAAAGCGAGTACCACTATTTTGATACAATGGCACACTAAAGGTATAAGGTACATTGTCTTCATAAGCATAAATTCTTGCATAATAATTATCAATGCTAAATTGACTGAGTCGTGCATTGACAGACATTTTATTTTTACAAAACTTATACTTTAAACCTTGAAAAATGAGGAAACCATTACTTTGGTTTACGTTGGCTGTATTGAACATACTGAATTCAATACGGCTTTCCGATTCCATCAATAAGCTGATTTTGTAATTGACATGAAAACGCAATTGTTGCTTTTCTTGGGCCGCTAACACATCGTTTAAATCGTTGTTGTTATTTAACTTGTTATGCTCTTTGTTTTCATACCTATACCTGATGTACATACTTGTTGGCTTGTTAGGTGTGTATTGCCATTCCGTTAATATATCATAACCTTTACTAGGTGCGTCAACCTGATAGCGTAACCAACTTGATTTATAAAAATCAATATAGGCATTAAATGTAATGCTTTTGCGTGGTTTAAATGAAAGCCCTGTATAAAATCCTCCTTCATTTCTACCATCATTGTTCTCAGCAAAAGGGTTGTTAAAAGTTGTTTGGTAAGCACGGCTAAAGTTTCGGTAAAGAAAACATAAATCTAATTTTGCATCAACCGGTACCAGTAAAGTATGAGTAGTGGCCAAAGCATTATTATCACTTATGGAAACCTCACCCAGTAATAATGTGTTCGCTATATTTAATCTGTAGTCAGCACCTAGGTTGAGTAATTCATTTCCTGCAAAATTATATTTTTGGTATAAGTCATCACCTTTTAGTAAAGGAGCACTGTAGTTTGTTTTTACTGTAGTTAAACCAATTTGTAATTGCTTATATGTTTTTTGTACATGCAAACCAATTATAGTTTGGTTTACATTGTCTTTATCTGCTATTTCATTGTTGGTTCTATGTAATCCTGTTAAATTAAAACTGGTAAATCCGTCAAATGAATTATACGAAGTATCGGCATTTGTAAAATTAGTATTGATAGCTTTGAAGGAAATAAAAGGAACCACTTGCCAGTTTTTGTATTCATATACACATGATAATCCGCGTAAAAATTCAAATTCATTAATACTTCTATATGGCCTTATTACCTGAAAGTTTCGTGTAGTGTTTAATACAAAAGCCGATTTCCTTGCCGATAAGCCACTTCCAAAAGTTAAACCTTGTCCAAAATTAGCCTGATAATCGCCTAATATAATTTGGGTGAAATGGCCAACGTTCCGAACTTGTATAAATCCTGAATTAAAGTCGTAACCTGATTTTTGATTTCCCTGAAAAAACTGCTCACCCGCATCTTTTTCGCCAGTATAACCAATGGTAATTCGTTTGCCAATTTGTTGTTTAAACCTTAACACAGTTCGGTAAGGAGAACCTAAATAGTATTGCCTGTTTTGGGCTTTTAGCAAGGCTGTTTTGAAACCTAACCTTTCCTCAATATCTCTATCCGTTTGTAATATAATTTCTGTTTTGCCAAGTTGCGAAAGCTCGCTTAGTTTTAACTGTTTGTTGTTTTCATTTACAAAGCAAAAATATTTTAACAACTGTAAGTTTTCATCGCTTAAGTTAGCCACCGCTTGCAACTCATATATGCTTTCAAAATCGCCATACAATTTACGGTGATTTAATAGTGCAATAATTTCGCTGTGCTTTAAAAATATAAGTTGTTGCAGCTCGTACTCGTTTGTTTGGTTTAGGTTTATTTTGTTGTCAAAATAATATTCAAGCTGAGCTTGTAAATCGGTATAATCAATTTTTGATTCATCGTTTTCAATCAGCTTTTCAATGACTATAGCAATCACTTCATTTTTTTGTTTTTGCGCTATCAAACTCTTGTTGAACAGGAGCAGGCAACATGAAACTAAAACAAGAAGTTTATAATAATTAGTCTGCATGAAATATAAGCCCAACGTGAGGAGTAAAACCTAAGTAGCTGTGCAAACTGGTAGCACAGTTGAAATCAAATTGTTTAAACTTGGCAGTGAAGCCACAAGTAAAATAATTGGGGTTACTGGCATAACCAATTTGTAATCCAAAGTTTTGATGTATATCGTAGCTTAATCCACTTCTTACTACTATATCATAATCAAAAATTTTCTCTATATCAGTTAACAAAAACAGTTTGGTATTAATGCTATACTTTACCCCGAACTTGGCTAAGTTTGGAACTTTGCCATAAGTATTATTGCTATACTTTGATTGGGTAATATTTGAAAGGAAAAATCCAATTTGCAGTTGTTTATTTATTTTATAAAATGAACCTACATCGGCTGTAAATGCGTAAGTGTTTTCTTGCTCAGCTATGTTTAAAGCTACATAGTTAAGGTTAACACCTAAGCTGAAATTGTTGTTTAGTTTTTTTGCAAAGCCAAGTGTAATTTTCTGCTGGTTAAATTTTTCATAACCATAATGATTGGCTGCTATACCTATATTAATCCATTTGGTTGGTAGCGCTACACTGGTATTGATTATGTTTAAATTTTTTAAGCCAAAGCGCAGTTGATTATAAACGCCAATTTCTATTTTCTGAATTTCGGTTAAGGTGGCAATATTGTTGTTAGTTGAAAATACATTTGTTTCTGCGGTATTACTTCCGCCCATAGCCCATGCCTTTGCACCTATTGGTTCAAATATAGGTTGGCTATATCCAAATGAAAACAGTATAAGGAATGTATATAAAAAGGCTATTTTCATAGCTAGAGTCGGGGTATATCTTAGGTTTTAATGGTACACAAAAAAGCAAATTGCCCGAAGGATTCATAATTAAATTTTTTTAATGCTTTTAGCGTAATAAGGTAACAGTGCCGTGTAGTTCTTTTTTTGTGTTGTTCAGTTTTTTGAAACTGGCAATATAAAAATAAACACCATCGGTGGCATTTGTTCCGTTGCTATCTTTTCCGTCCCATTTAAAATTTGCACTGGAACTCTTGTACATTTCTTGCCCCCACCTGTTGTATATGGTTACTTCGGCTTCATCGCAAGGAGCGGTTAATCCATCCAGTAAAAAATAATCGTTTAGCCCATCATTGTTTGGTGTAAAAGCATTAGCGGTTTTTACCTTTTTAATGTCTTCGGTATAGGCAACAGTAATTTTTGTAGAATCAGCACACGAGGTTAAACGGTTAATTGTTAGGCTAATGTCTTTATTGTTTACTTTATCAATAGGCAGAATGGGGTTTTGTTCAGTGCTTGTTTCCCCATTGGGAAATTGCCAAAAATAAGAAAAAACGTTTTCTGTTAAGCAGTTAAATTTTATACTGGCAGCGCAAGTATCAATGGTAAAGCCTATTTGCACTTGTTTAAAACTAAACTGCATTTTAAAAGCAGCATTGCTGCAGCGTGGGCTCACATTGGTTTTAAATACAGCATCGGAACTGGTAGGAAAATCACTTATGGTTCCTCCGACATCCGGGCAGCTGGCACAAACTGACTGATAAATATATCCTTTTTTGTCGAATCTGCTGGTTCCCCCATCTACGTGGTCACCAGTAAGGTCTCCACCAAAAAAAGTAGCATATAATAGTTTTTGTGCGTTTAGCCCCAATACAATAATATAGAAGTCCCTGTTATCAGTATTCTTTTTGTAAGCATCGCTGGTAACGGGAAGTCCGTTTGTATTGCCAACATCGTTTACACCTCCCCAGCCGCTCATGTATAATCTTCCGCAATCGTCCAATAAAAAAGCATTGATGGTTAAGTCAATGGTGTTTCTATCAGAACCAAATTTGCTTAAAAAATTAATATTGGAAAAGTCGTTGCTTATTTTAGCAATAAATTGTTTTCCATTGGGAGTAAAGTAAACATTTCCAACGGTACTGAGTACACCATCAGTATGCCCCACTATGTATATGTTTTCATCAAGGTCTAATTCTAAACCAAATATTTGATCATATTTTTCTGTTCCAAAATATCGGGCATTGAGTATTTGGGTTCCATCTTTTTTTATTTTGGCAAAAAAACCATCTGCAATTCCTCCATTATAAGCATTTTTAGCAGTAGTTATACTCATGTCCTCAGTAGTTCCACCCGCTATAAAAATATCACCATTCGTATTTAAGTCAACACTATGAACAGCATTGTGGCTGAATCCTTGAAAAGCAGAACTAAAAAGAAGTTTACTGCAATCACTGTCAAGTTTAAATACAACACCTTTTAAAAAGTTAGGTATAACACTGCCTCCAAATGAATTGGTAGTTATAGGGAAATCAGTTGAGCGTGAACAACTGCCTACTATAATATTATGCTCTTTGTCAACTATTACATCGCCCCTAAAATCATCAGCATAAAATTTGTGTAATGCGGTACCTTTACTATTTAAACCATCGTTTTCACTTCCACCAATATACGTTGAAGCAAGTAATGAATCTCCATTCTTTGATAGTTTGGTAACTATAATATCCGACTTGCCTTGATGAATACTGTTATAAGCCTTTGCACTAACAGGGTAATCATCAGACTTTGTAGTGCCCATAATAACAAGGTTGTCATTATTGTCAACAATTAAACTATGCGGGGCTTCATTTAATTGCCCTCCTAAATAAGTAGCATATAAAAGCTCCTTGCCATCGCTGCGGTATTTGCTAATGGTAATATCGCTCGGCAACCCTATAGGCTCTTCTGAAGTACCTCCACTAAAAGTAAGTTGGTATGCTCCTGGTGTTACCGGATACTGGCCTGTTCCACCTCCTGATGTAATACCTCCTGCATATAAATTGCCCTGGCTGTCATACGTAGCAGTAAAACCAAAATTGTCTTCTGTAGAGCCGCTATAAGTGCTAAAAATTAAATCAGGGTCAATAATCAGGTTAAACTGCTTGTTGTATTCAGCTGCTTCAAAATGAATGCAATTATTTTTTAGAACGTATTTTACATCAACTATTACTTTTTTACCATTAATAAACTGGTAAGCAAAAGGCTGCTTTTCTTTAATAAAGCCTAAGCTATGGTAAATAAATAATTCACCATATTCAATTTTATAATCAGTTGAACCTTTGTACTCCAGTTCAATATCGTTAATGTTGGCATTTGGTTTTAGTATCCAGTCAAATTTAAGCTTGGTATTTGATTCACTGCTAATGGCTAAATCAATGTTTGCGTATAAATCAGGGTAAATTATTTTTTGAAACGATTGAACCTTTGAGCGCCATTTTGCAGGATTTTTACCAATGAAATAATTGTAATAAAAATGGTTAGCCTCACCATTGGCTATGGGGTTGAGTGTTTTGTTTGCGTTGCGAAATATTAAATTAATAAAGTGTCCAGTAACAGAATTGCTACTAACTTCTGTTTTGTGTGGATGGCTGTTAAGTTTGGCTATTTGAATGGGGTCTAGTATATAATAGGAAATAGTATTTTGGTGGAGTAAAATATCTAAACTGGCACTTTTGAATTTGAACTTTATATCACTATCCCACTGACCTTTATTTTCTATAAAGCTAATTTTACTATTCGTATTGTCAGGTAATATATTATTTTGACCCCAAGTTGGAGTTTGTACTACAAGGTAAAGGCTAGCAAATAAAAATATGTATAAATACCTATTAAACACGTAATTGAAAATAGTTTATTTAGCAAAGTAAGCAAAATTTAATATAAAGTGTTGGGACTAAAAGCATTTAGAAAATTTTAAGTTTTTTTATTTTAACGTGCAACTTATACTTAGGTTCATTAATCAAGCAAAAACTAATATATAAAGTGAGTCAGAATATAAGCCTAGAATTAATTGAAAAATGCATGCAAGGCAATGCTAAATCGCAAAAGCAATTGTATGATGAAACAGTTAGGCAAATGTATGGTGTGTGTTTAAGGTATTGTAAAAGCCCGGAGGATGCCCGGGATGCCATGCAGGAGGGTTATATTAGGGTTTTTAGTAAAATGAAGCAGTTTGAAGGCAAAGGGGTGATAGAGGCTTGGATGAGAAGGATTTTTGTGAACTGTGCATTGGAAAGTATTAGGGTAAATAAATTTTACACCGAAACAAGTGATGTAACGGAAGCTTTTGATTTATCTTATGAAAATTTAACCATGGATAAGATAGGGCAGAAAGAAATTATGCTGACTATGGGAAAATTAGCATTGGGTTACAGAACAGTTTTAAACTTATACGCTATAGAAGGTTACAGCCATGCAGAAATAGCTGAAATGCTTCAAATAAACGAAGGAACATCAAAAAGCCAGCTTGCCAGAGCAAGAGCGGCTTTTTTAAAGGAATATACAAAATTAACGAAGTAAACGAAGTAAACGAAGTTGAATAATTTAGATAAAATACTTAAAGAGCAAATGGAACAATTTGCGCCAGAAGCACCCAATGTTTGGGCTGGTATAGAAACGGGTATTAAAAATAATGCAGGTTCATCAAATGCCGGTAGTGGTAACGCTGCGGCAGGCTCAAAAATTGGAATGGGAATTTTAAAAATGCTGGCTATAGCTAGTTTACCTGCAGCTTTTATAGCTTACAGTTATTTAGCAAACCCTAATACAGACAATAATCAAGCGGTTGTTACTACCCAACAGGAAATTAAAGAACAACAAGAATTAGTAAGCCAACAGCCATTGCCAGTTGAACCGACAGAAAAAGAAATTGCAACCAATAAAACTACTCCTAATAATAACAATACTAATAAAGCCAATAAGAAACCAGCTATTATTAAAGAATTAGCTCATAATAACAATAATGAAGAGGCTTTAAACAATCAAATCAACAACCATATACAAAACCAGGAAATAAACGCTAACCCAATCAATACAAAAACGGAAGCAAAACCAAAAACAGATAATCCGCAAATTTTACAAAGCGAATTAAAAGAGGAAAGCAACCTTAATGAAGAAATAGAATCAAGTAAAAAAGAGGAAGAGGTTGAGAAGCCAAAAGAAGAAATTGGAAAGGTTACACTTAAAAACCTTCAAAACGTTTTTACACCGAATAATGATGGCTTGAACGATAAATATTTAGTAGAGATAGAAGGGGAGAAGTATTATAATTTAAAAATTTATAATACACAGAATGAATTGGTTTTTGAATCGAGTGATAAATTGAATAATTGGGATGGAACGAATTTTAAAACTGGGCAAGCTTGTGCTATGGGTACCTACTATGGAATATTAATTTACAAAGGTGCTGATAATGCAGATTTAAAAACTTTAAAAACAGCTATTCAATTGATAAGATAAGCACGAATTTGTATTTTAGCTAAATTTTCTTATGTTAGCAAACTGTATAATTTTAAAAAAAATAAAATAAAAATGAAATATATGTACAACAAGTTATCTCTTTTAAAACTAAAACATCTCTATGTTTTGGTTTTTCTCTTGCTATCCAGCATTATGGCAAGAGGGCAATCAGCTTCTATAGTTATTACTCCAGCTGTTGCTTGTGCTGGTGTTGATTTAACAACGGTAGAAGTAGTTACTACCGGTATTTTACCGGCTGATGTTGTTTCTTATACTATTCGTTGGGGACTTCCTAATGATACAGCTGTTAACAACAGAATTGCAGGCAACCCACCAAATCAGTTTTTCTTTAAAAAGTACGCAACCGGTGGTGATTATGTAATTACCTTGGTGGTTAAAAGAACTAACGGACCAGATATAGTGGTTACGGCTAATAGAAGAATTTGGAACAGACCTGTTACTTCATTTATATTACAGTCGCCCGATAACCAATGTTTTAAAAACAATAATTATGTTTTTAATAACACGTCTACCAGAGGAGCTGCACCTAGTGCACCTTTGGTACAAGCAGACTGGATTTTTGGAGATGGTAGTGCTGTAACGGTTACCAATATGTCGCAAAATATATTAAACCATAAATACACTTTGAATAAACCAACTTACCAGATTGGTTTAACTATTACCGATTCAGTTGGTTGTAAAACAGATCCATTAAGTGATCCATTGAGCACATTACCAATTACTATTGCTCCCGATATTAAACCTGGTTTTACCATTTCTGGTATAGCTCAGTGTGATACATCGAAATATATATATCAAAATACAACCCCTCTTCAATATTCATTTGTTGATTCATTTGTTTGGGATTATGGCGATGGAACAATGTATTATTCAGGCGTACCCGGCAAACAAACTCAAGATTTTGCGCGTTGGAATAATGCTTACCAACATCAATATATTACTGCAGGCGTATTTTATCCTTCTTTATTTGTATACGATAAAAGATCAGGTTGTGCCGATTCGTTTTATTTTCAAACATCGGGTTTAAAATTACCTGAAAACATTATTTACGAAATAGAAATCTTAACTAAAAGAAGCCCGGTAAACGATTCTTTAGCAGATTCAGTTTGTTTAATGGTTCCTAATGCTGCCTTTGTAACATTGTACAATAATTTTGCATTAGAAGGTCCGGGTGGAACACCATTAAATATTTTATGGAGTTTTAATGACCCTAACGCTAATCCTCCTGGTTCAGACAGATTTTTAAATGTTTTCCAACCAAGATATCAATACCAAGGACTTGGTCAATATTTTCCAACCTTAACGGTTGCGTGTCCGGGAATTCCTTCTAAAACCAGAACCTATACTTATTATTCAAAATTAGATACGCTGCCAAAAGACCCGAACCGGTATCAGTATGAAGATTTTTATGCTGCGCCAAAACCAAACGTTCCGCAGTATGTCAATGCATTTGGGCCTAGATTAAATCCAGTATTGTATACCAGAAAGGGACGTGTTTTAACTCCTGCTTCAACACTTGATACTTTGTTTTACAATACAAATGGTCGTATTCCAAAATTCATTTACGATACAACTTATAATGCCAGCGATCCAACAGATGTAGATAAAATTGTAGGAAGGTTTGATGGCTGGGGTGATGAAATGAGTTCTGACTGGGATTTCTTCCGTAAACCGGATATGAGTTTTTTGCCTACGTTTTACGATACGCAAATGATTCAGTTTAGAAATCCACAAACCAGTACTTTAATTACCAGACCGGTTTTAACACCTTATTATAACCCAATTTCGAGAGCATTAAGATTCAAGACACTTAATGATGCAAATGTTCACGATTCATTAGAAGTATTTAAAGATAGATTGATTGGAATAGGTGTTCAAATTCAGGGGCCATTAGTAAGAATAGAAGATCCTAATACGCCTATTACTATTCTACCATGGCAAAAACTACAGTGTGGTCCAACCTTTCCTGTTCAGTTTGTAAATACATCACTTATTTACCAGTCAGACAGGTTATGGAAACGTTGGGATTTTGCTGAAGACCAATATGCTCCCGCATGTACTTCTTATTCTTTTCCAAACCCAGTTGCTGCAAACGGAGGTTTACCACCTTATTTAAATGCGGCTGATTTACAAAACAGAACATTAGGTGCTTTTGTTGCCAACGGAAAATCATATTTAGGTAGATTCACTTCATGTAATTTCTCTCACGATTCATTGCCAACTCGTTTATACCAAAATTGGGATGTAATTTTTGATTGGAATAAATATGGACATGATTTCCCTCCTTATGATTCTACAAGATGGACAAAAGGATATACACAATGGCCAACAAGCCAAGCTCCTCCAACCGGATTTAATTGGGTACAACCGCGCGATACTGCGGGTGGTCCTACTTGGTGGCCTTGGAATCAGCCGGTATTGGCTTCTGGTCCAACTCCAACAAGGGTAGATACAATGTCTAATATTTGGCCAACCGATATTCAACCAAATAATGTAATAAGATTAAATAATCCAATTCCCGATCCAATTTCAAGTGCCAGAGGTAACTGGATGGATGTACTTCCGGTAGGAACCAGAATTGATAGTGGTTTATTGGTTATTAGCTTGCCAAATGCACATGATGGTAAACCGAGATCATACAAAGGATCAGATTTATTACCAGGCACTAATATTACCTTGTATCGTTATGCATTTAACCGCCAAACAATTCAAGATATAACTGTTACTTTACAGATGAAGGATTCAATTAACAATACTTCACAAGATCCTGATTACAGAACAGTTAAAATCAAGTTTGACACTATAAAAATATATGATCCTATTACCCACACTTATACTAAGGATTCAATTATCAGAGATTCTCTTCACTTAGATGAGTGGGATTGCCATGGAGCATCAACAGTTCAGTTAAGTTTTACCCGTCCTGATGCTTTTGGTTTAAGTCAAGATGGAAAAGTTTGTCCTAATTTTAAATCAGGTTCTTCAGGTGGTGATCCACAAATTATATTGAACAGAGCCGGATATTTAGATTCAGCCAGAACACAGCCTGGACCTGGTATTGTGCCAAGCAGTTCTCGTACTTTCTTAATGATTAATTACGATTCATTATTAGATAGAAACGATGGTACACCTTGCGATTTAGATAATTTCGTTGATTTTGCCGGTGGAACTACCAATGGAGGATTAACCATGCCTGGTATGTATAACAGAGTTAACTATCCTCCAACACCTGGAGGACCATGGACTTCTCCTTCAGGAGCCAGAATGTGGGCACATTATTTCCCTAGCGGTCCAACTCCGGGTGGTATAACAAATATGCCATACAGTAGCAAAGGATGGATTACCTTAGGTATTATAGTAGGTACAGGTTGTGCCTCTCCTACCAACTGTAATTCACCAGGTTGTTTGAGTGATACAGTTTGGTACCATAATTTCTTCCGATTTATTCAATTAAATGCAAGCTTTACCATTGAAAAATTTGCGTTTGAAGATCCTGCTAAACCTAATTTCTGTTACTTAAGAGGTAAAGGTGATACAGTTACTTTCCATTATTTTGATTCGTTACAAGACAATGTGATTGCCGATGTTTGGGATTGGGGTGATGGAACAGCAACAGTAGATTCATTCTACTACCAACCGGAAACAGATGAGCCATATAATAGAATAAGATATGAGTATAATACACAGGTATTACCTTGGCAATGTACAGATACAACCTATTATCCAATTGGTACACGCGTATTCTCACAAACAGTTAGAGATACTATTTGGAGATGTAACGACCCGTTGCATGCATTACCACCATTGCGTATAGATGTGAGAGTAATTTCACGCGATACAAGTTTTATGCTATTACCTATTCAACATGTTTACAAACTGTCGTCATGGGAAATGCTTGTAGACGGAGGAAACGGTTTAGAACGAAGAGGAGATATTACTCCGGTATTACATAATATGATTGCGAATAATTTCTCACGTTGTGAGAACAGAGCATTGAAATATATTGTAGTAGGTATTATTGATACTTTTGATGTATTGAATGGAGCAGGAGACCTTGATACCATATTCTGTCAGGGAGAATCCGTTTATTTTAGAGATTCAGTACGCTACTGGTATACCGCAGGAACAGGAGTTTGTTCTCGTCCATTGCAAATACCGGGCGAAAACAATGATAGATTAGATGAATTGATGGATAAATTTGGACCGGCATTGGTTAACTATCCGTCAGATACTACTAAAATTTATCCTGATCCAACTGATTACTTTATATTAAGTGGCCCTATTCAGGTTTGCCCGCCTACACATTTTGGTGTTGCAGGAACAGATCCGGTTACCGCTGCTCCAATAACAAGATGTTATAAGTTACGTACCTATTATTATGAGCGTTTGTATTGGGATTTCGATTCCGATGGTAATTTAGATGCCGTTGGAAGCAGTGTTCCTGGCATACTTGTTAGCAATAAATACAGTGCACCGGGACGTTACAAAGTGTCGATGATTACGAGAGATAGCGTTGGTTATTGGGATACTTGTTACCGCTACGTTAACATTGTACATCCACATGCAGCTATTGAAGCAAAAGATGTATACCAATGTGGTGATGAGTATTTATTTAAAGATTCAAGTTATATTGGTGGAGCTCCTGGTTTTGATAATGTAGTAGGATGGAAATGGTGGTTTGGTGATCTTGGCTTTGCTCAAGATGCATTTAGATCAGATTTACAAAATCCTAAATACGATTACCGTAAAAATGGTAAATATACATTGCAATTAGCAGTGAATACAGAACAAGGATGTACTGATACTATCACAAAAGACATATTTATAAGTGGCCCTCGTCCTCATTTATTTATCTTAGACGATACATTAGGTTGCGTTCCTCATAGAGTTAGGGTAGTAAGTATACCAGAAAGAGAGCCTTGGGCTAGCCCAACAGATACACCTACTAAATTAACCATTATCCGTTCTGGTAGACCAGATAATTTAGCAATACCGGTTAAATACTCTACTGTCGATACCGTTGAGTTTATTTACGATGAGCCAGGCACATACTATATTTTTGCAGAGGCATTTGATAGTGAAACAGGTAAAGGTGTTTGTAGACCAATTACTGTACCTGATACTTTAGGAGGTTTTGAAGCACCGATAAGAATAAGAACCAATGTTCCTTATCAAGTAAATTTAGAATCTTCTAAAGATACGGTCTGTGTGGGTGAAGTATTTAAATTTACCAATAAATCAGATAGGGATACTATTGACAGATACAGGTTAGATGTATTTAATTCAACCCTTTCAACCAGGTTAGATTCAGTATTGAAAACAGATATTAATGTAGATACTACATGGCAGTATAAATTGAATCAAATAGGACAATATAAATTTGTATTGACTTCTACCCGATTCCAATATGGTTATGCACCATGTGCTAATACTGATACAGTAACAGTAGTAGCTTCTAAAGCTAAAGCGGACTTTACACCAACGCAAGCAGGTGAATCATCGTTCCGATTGGTTAATAACTCAGACACTGCTGTTTCTGATAAATATACATGGAAAGTGTATAAAGCAGATGGAAGCATGTTTGATGGTTACCCTAAAGACTTTGATGATGTAAGTCCGTTAAACGATTTTACTGCTAAGTTTGACGTAGATTCATCGACCAGTTTAATGGTTTGTATCATTGCTGATGTAGCTGGTACGGTTAGTTGTCCTGATTCGGTTTGTAAGATTATTCAAATAATTTTACCTCCAAGTAAAATCAATATTCCAAATGCGTTCTCTCCAAATGGCGATAACATAAACGATAACTTTGTAATTGAAATTGAGAATTTCCGTAAGTATAGTTTAACTATTTGGAATCGTTGGGGTAACACCGTATTTGAAAGCGATAGTCCTACTAAAACATGGAATGGTAAAACCAATAACGATGGTGGTGAAAACCCTTCTGGTACTTACTATTACATATTTACTTATCAATTAAAAGGTGGTCCTGAAAAAACAGTAAGGGGTTCTATCTCATTAATTAAATAATAAGTAACTAACTATATAAAAAATGCTGACTCAATTTATTTTGAGTCAGCATTTTTTGTTTTATACTTGAGCCTATGATAAGTTATTGGGAACAAACACAATTTTTAAATTACGATTTTATTATTGTTGGTTCAGGTATTACAGGCCTTTCATGTGCTGCTGAAATAAAAGAACAATACCCAACGGCAAAAGTATTAGTACTGGAAAGAGGTTTGTTACCAACCGGAGCATCTACAAAAAATGCCGGCTTTGCTTGTTTCGGAACACTAACAGAAATGGTTTACGATATATCTGTTATGGGAGAAGCTAATTTATTAAAGTTGGTACAGGATAGAATAGCTGGCTTACAGATACTCCGAAACCGTTTAGGTGACGATAAGATTGAATACATAAACAACGGAGGGTATGAATTAATTATTGAAAAGCATAACCACGATGAATTGCCTGCCCAATTGGAGCATTTGAATAAACTATTATTCCCATTATTTAGGCAAGATGTTTTTTTGTTTGATGACTTAGCGGCTGATGATTTTGGCTTTGATAAACAGTTGGTGAAACGAGTTATCCGCAATCCATTAGAAGGCCAAATAAATACAGGTAAAATGATGCAAGCTTTAATAGAGCATATAACCAAATTAGGGGTTCATATTATTACAGGAGCCGAAGTATTGGATGTAGTTGATAAAGAAAATTTTGTTACTGTTAGTGTCAAAGGTTTACAACAGGAAATAATTGAGTTTACGTGTAAAAAAGTAGCCATTTGTACCAATGCATTTACAAAAAAGTTATTTCCAACATTGACAATAAGCCCGGGAAGAGGACAGGTATTGGTTACAAAACCGATTGATAATTTGAAAATAAAAGGAACCTTTAGTTTTGACGAAGGCTTTTATTATTTTAGAAATATAGATAACAGGATAATTTTTGGAGGCGGAAGAAATTTAGCTTTTGAAGAAGAAACAACAACTGTATTTGAAATTAATACACATATTCAAGATGAGCTAAAACGCTTACTCAAAACATTGATTTTACCGAACACACCTTTTGAAATAGATTATGAGTGGTGCGGTATTATGGCTTTTGGCGAGGATAAATTACCCATTATACAAAAGCAAAGTAAAAACGTGGTGGTAGGCGCACGCCTTAATGGAATGGGTGTAGCCCTTGGTAGTAAAATAGCTAAAGATGTGGTAAGCTTATTAGAGAATTAGTATGTGAACTCCCCGTGTTCCGTTGTGACTACTAATTCATTTTTTTCTGCTGCTTCTACTCTGCCTATTATTTGAGCTGGTATATTAAATTTATTAGCTAAAGTAATTAGGTGCTGAGCAGTGTTTTCATCCGTATAAAATTCCAGTAAATTACCCATATTAAATACCTTGTACATTTCATGCCATTGGCTATTGCTTTGGCTTTGAATCATACTGAATAAAGGTGGTGTTTTAAATAAATTGTCTTTAATTATTTTTACGTTTTTAACAAAGTGTAAAACTTTGGTTTGTCCGCCACCCGTGCAATGCACCATGCCATCTATTTTATCAAAGTAGTTTTCAAAAACCTCTTTAATAATAGGGCTGAATGTACGCGTAGGAGAAAGAATCATTTTACCTACGTTTAATGGATTTTCAGCCAATTGCTCGCTTAATTTTAGGCCACCGGTATATACCAAATCATCCGGTACCTGCGGGTCAAAACTTTCACTAAATGTTTTATAAAAGGAAGAAAGCACATCGTGGCGGGCCATGGTCAATCCATTGCTGCCCATTCCTGCATTGTAAGCTGTTTCGTAAGTGGTTTGTCCGTAGCTGGCAAAACCAACAATTACATTGCCTGCTTTTATATTGTGGTTAGAAATAACTTTGCTTTTCTCAATACGGGCTGTTACTGTTGAGTCAACAATAATGGTACGTACCAAATCCCCTACATCAGCGGTTTCGCCACCGGTAGAGTGAATATTGATACCGTATGATTGTAACATAGCAACAAACTCTTCTGTCCCTTCAATAATGGCTTGTATAACTTCACCGGGAATTAAATTTTTATTGCGGCCAATGGTTGATGAAAGAATAATTTTATCATAAGCACCTACACATAACAAATCATTTAAGTTCATTACAATAGCATCCTGTGCTATGCCCTTCCAAACCGATAAATCGCCCGTTTCTTTCCAGTATAAATAAGCTAGGCTCGATTTTGTCCCTGCTCCATCTGCATGCATAATATTGCAGAAGTTGTTATCACCTCCCAGATAATCAGGAACTATTTTGCAAAAAGCTTGCGGAAACAATCCTTTATCTAAGTTTTTAATAGCTGCGTGAACATCTTCTTTTTGCGATGAAACACCACGTTTCATGTATTTATCGTTGGTCATTGCTGGAGGCGTTTAGGGAACAATTTAACGCAACGAAGATGCTTAAATTATTTTACTTAATAAATAGAAAAAGGAAAATCAGTTTTTAATGAAATGCACTGTTTAACAAAATAAACCTTTACTTAAGTTTAAAAACAACGGGCAGTACAAAAAAAACGGGTACCGCATTTCCTTTCATTTTTCCGGGTTTCCATTTGGGCATTAGCTGAATCATGCGTATTACTTCTTCATCACAACCCCAGCCTAATTTTTTCAGAATTTCTATTTGGTCAATAGAGCCATCCCTTTCAACCACAAACCTAACATAAACTTTTCCTTCTATTGCATTTTCTTTTGCGAGTGTAGGGTAATACAAGTTCTTACTGATAAAACTATACATTTCATTTTCTCCTCCCGGAAATTGTGGCATTTCTTCCGGCATAGTCAGTACTTGTTTGGTCGTATCAACGGGCAGCATTTGAGCATAACTCTTAGTATTGATTAAACAGCCAATGGCACATAAAAGAAAATATACATATTTCATACAGTCATTTATTTTTTCGGCAATTTACTATTTAAATTGGAATCCGGTTTATAGTCAACTGCAATCAGTCCGGTAGTATGGATTATTATGTTTTCAGAGGAATGCAGAGTATCTATTGGAGTAGGTTTGGGTTTGTCAACTTTGACCTTTCCTTTAACCGCATTTATTATGGGTTCTTCTATAATCGTATCGCCCATAATTACAGGTATACTTCTAATTTCACCTTTAGTTACTACTTCCCCTAATAACTGTTCATCTATTACCTTTTGAGCAGGGATAGCGGGAGTATCAATAACTGCCATTTTACCAATAAGTTCTGGCTTTAAAGAGTCATTGGTCACTTTCGCGCTGTCTATTATTTCTATTTTACCAATGGTAGCTGAGTTACCACTGTTATCAGTACAACTGAAAAGGGTAGTGCCAAACACTATTAATAAAGCCAAAGCAAACTTTCTGCTTGCGGGTATGTAAGTAAACAGGTGTGTAGGAATTTGAATATTGATTTGTGCCAGCTGCTCATTTTTAAAACGGCCACATACTTTTTGCCCATAATGTTTGGCAAAATAGTTTTGAATATCGGCAGTGCTCCAATTAGTAAAATCAACTACTGTTTTTTGACAACTTTGGCAAAAGCGTCCTTGTTCGTTTGGAGTCATAACGCCCCAGTTTTCGTGGCATGGTTCAGGAATGGAAATTTTCATGGTATTTGTTTTTTATAAGTGAGATGCAATCACTCCACAAATTCCATAAAAATATTTTTTGCCTAATTAATTAAGTCCAGTTTAAAGGCTTCTAAGCTTTGTAATTGGTGGTTGGCTAAGCTCCAATAGCTTTCGTTTTGTTTTTCTGCTTCAGGTACTACAATACATTGCATGCGTGCAGCTTTGGCCGCTACCATGCCGTTTACAGAATCTTCAAAAACCAAACATTCCGTTGGCTCAACTTGTAGTTTTGCGGCTGTCGTTAAAAATACACTGGGGTGGGGTTTGCCGTAGGGTTCAAACTCGGCACTTACCAGCAAATCAAAATAATGACGAATGTTTAATTTATCAACCACTACATTTATTAAACTCATAGCGCTTGATGAAGCCAAAGCTATTTTATAACCATTGGCTTTACATAATTGTAAGGTTTGTTCCACACCCGGCAAGGCATTGGCATGTTCACTAATTAATTGTTGTACGGTAGCCAATACATCGGCTTCAACAGCAGCAAAGTTTTTTTCGCCCCAAGGCTGGTAATTATACCAATGTTCTACTACTTCGCTCAGCCTGAAACCCATTACCTGGCGTAGCAGTTCATCATCCAGCTGTAAACCTAATTTACCAAAACAAATTTTCTCTGCTATTTTCCAATAAGGTTCTGAGTCAACAAGGAGGCCATCCATGTCGAAAATAATTGCTTTAACCATAGCTTACTTTTATTTTAGTAACCTAACAGTTTAAGCATGCTTTCAGGTGTTTGTTGTTCGGCAAACACTTCGTAGCTTAATGAGCCATCTTCTTTTTTATCAATAACAATATGTTTGGGTGCGGGAATTAAGCAATGCTGAATCCCACCATAGCCACCTAAACTTTCCTGATAAGCACCCGTATGGAAAAAGCCCATTATCAAAGGTTCACCCTCATCAGTTTTAGGCATAAATACCTGATTGGTGTTGGTATCGCTATTGTAAAAATCCTGGCTATCGCAGGTTAAGCCACCTAAGTTTATACGTTGAAATTCGTTTTCCCAATTGTTAACGGCCAATAGAATAAATTTTTGTCCAATACCCCAAGTGTCGGGTAGAGTGGTGATGAAAGAACTGTCTATCATCAACCATTTTTCTTTGTCGTTTTGTTCTTTTTCACCAATTACTGAATATAAAATGCCACCACTTTCGCCTACTGTAAATGAACCAAACTCCGTAAAAATATTAGGAACTTCAATGTTGCGGCTCTCACAAATGGTTTTGATGTAAAATATAATCTGGTCAATCATATATTCATAATCGTACTCCACACCCAGTGAAGTATAAATAGGCATACCACCTCCAATATCAATGGTATCCAGTTCAGGGCAAGCCTGCTTTAAATCGCAGTATACATGTACTAAACGTGTTAATTCACTCCAGTAGTAAGTAGTATCTTTTATACCTGAGTTCACAAAAAAGTGAACCATTTTTAATTTGAATAATTCGTTATCGTGAATTTTAGAGTGGTATAAATCAACCACCTTTTTATAGCTCATGCCCAGACGAGAGGTATAAACCGAAAAGTTAGGTTCTTCTTCCGTAGCTATTCTAATACCTAGTTTGGTAACGTTGGTAGTTTTGCTGGCTATTAAATCAAACTCTTCCGGGTTGTCTAGCACACAAATAAGATTTTCAAAACCTTTGTTTACCATAGCTGCCATGTTATTGGCATAAGGCTCGTTTTTAAAACCGTTACAGATAATATATTTATCAGCAGCAAACTTTCCCTCCGCGTGAAGCTTGCTTAAAATATCCAAATCAAAAGCGGATGAAGTTTCAATGTCGACATTGTTTTTTAAAGCCTCATTAAGTACAAAACTAAAGTGAGAGCTTTTGGTGCAATAGCAATAAAAGTATTTACCCGCGTAATTGTGTTTAGTAATGGCCTTGTTAAAAAGTTCGTTTGCCTTTTGTATCTGGCTTGATATTTTGGGTAAATAACTAAATTTTAAAGGAGTGCCGTATTCCTTTACCAATCCCATTAAGTCTATCCCATTAAAGTGTAAATGGTTGTCTATTACTTCAAATCCGTGGCGTGGAAAAAAGAAAGTTTGATGAATTAAATCGGTGTACCTATTACGAAGTTGTGCTGTCAATGCCTGAAATGTTTTTTAAGTTTTATTGTGGTACAATTTTACATAAACCTTCAGGTTTTTTTGCATGATTTTTTTATGAAGTTTTTGGGTTTATAAAAGTGCGCAGCATATGAAAATAATACCGATAAAATCAAATTCTTTGTCAGCAAATTTTTTAGTGCATCTTTGCGGCCGCATGCATTACGAAAAAATAATTTTAAAAAGTGGTAGAGAACGTTCTTTGTTAAACCGTCATCCTTGGGTATTTAGCGGAGGTGTTAAGCAAATGCCTAAAGCACCCAATGGCTCAATAGTAGAGGTAAGAACCAATGCCGATGAATTAATGGGCTACGGATTTTTTGCCCCTAACAGCCAAATTATGTGCAGGCTGTTTGAGTTTACAAGCGAACCTATTGTTATTGACGAACTATACTGGAAAAATAAAATTACCCGTGCGTTTAATTACCGTAAGCAATTCATCAATGCAGAAAGTACCAATATTTACCGTTTAATTCATGCTGAAGGCGATTTTTTCCCAGGCATTATTATAGATATTTACAACAACGCGGCCGTTTGCCAAATACTGGTAAAAGGCGTGGAGTTAATTAGTCAATATGTGTTTGAGGCTTTAAATAGTTTAGGCTTTAAGCACATTTACTTAAAAACAAAACAAAGCACACAGCTTTTAGAAAATGTAACCGATGGAAATCGTTGGGTTAACGATGATAGTTTGCCCATGCCTTTAGTTGGTAAAGAGTATGATGTACAGTTTAATATAGATGTAGAAAAAGGGCAAAAGACAGGGTTTTTTATTGACCAACGCGAAAACCGCAGAATGCTTGGCGAGTTAAGCAAAGGCAAAACAGTATTAAATACTTTTAGTTACTCAGGAGGCTTTAGTTTGTTTGCGCTAAAATATGGTGCTACTTGGGTTGACTCGGTTGATAGCAGCAAAGAAGCTATTGAGCTGGCTAACCAAAATGTAGCCTTAAACGGATTTAGCAACCACGAAGGTATAGCAGCTGATTGTTTTGATTACTTGAAACAGTGCGAAAAAACATACGATATTATAGTGCTTGACCCACCAGCCTTTGCCAAGCATTCAAGAGCAGTGGCTAATGCTTCGCGTGGTTATCAGAATTTGAATAAGCTAGGTATTGAAAAAGTTAAACCCAATGGTTTAATTTTTACCTTTAGTTGCAGCCAGCATATTGATAAAGATTTGTTCCGTAAAATAGTATTTAGTGCTGCTGCTGAGTGTAAACGCAATGTGCGCATAGTACGCCAGTTAAGCCAACCTGATGATCATCCTATCAATATTTACCATCCGGAAGGAGAGTATTTAAAAGGATTGTTATTGCATGTAGAGTAAAGTGTTTTGGAAGTATGGAAGCCTATATCCAAATGGTTTTTATATTGCAAAATTCGCGTAAGCCAAACTCACCTAACTCCCTGCCAAAGCCCGATTTTTTAATACCACCAAAAGGAAAACGTGCATCGCTTTTTACTATTTGGTTGATGTATACCATGCCGCTTTCTATTTGATTAGCTATGTGTTTGGCATGCATAATATCAGCACCCCAAACGCTTGCACCTAAACCAAACTCTGTACCGTTGGCTATGTCAATGGCTTCCTGTATATCAGTATAAGTATAAAAGCTAATAACAGGCCCAAACAACTCTTGCGTATAAGCAGGCGAGTTTTTGGGTATATTACCTAAAATGGTAAGCGGATAAAAAAATCCTTTATCTGGTGTTTGTTTGGTTTGATACAATATTTGCGCTCCGGCCTGTACTGATTCATTTACCTGTTGTGCTAATTGTACTTGTAAATCTTTACGTGCCAGCGGGCCTATATTTACATCGGCATCAGTTGGATTACCAATTTTTAAGGCGGCTATTCTTTCAGTTAAGCCTTGTAAAAAAGCATCGGCTATATGTTGGTGCACAATAAAACGTTTGGCCGATACACAGCTTTGTCCATTGTTTTGAAAACGGGCTGCTATGGCACTGTTTAAAGTTGTTTCTAAATGAGCATCTTCCAATACAATAAAAGGATCGCTGCCACCTAATTCCAATACTGATTTTTTAATATGTTGAGCCGATAATTTGGCTACGTGCGAACCTGCATTTTTGCTGCCCGTTAAAGTAGTAGCGGCTATGCGGTCATCTTCAATAATGGTAGCAATTTGTTGCTCATTAGCAAAAACCGTTTGTATAACGCCTGTTTTAAAACCACTTTGATTGATTAAGTTTTGTAAAGCCAAACTGCTTTTAGGTACATTGGGCGCTGGTTTTATCAATATGCAATTGCCACTCATAATAATAGGTATGGCACTTCGTAATACCTGCCAATAAGGAAAATTCCATGGAAATATTCCCAATACTACACCCAGCGGTTCGTATTTAATTTCTACACTCGCTCCTGTTTCCGATTGACTTAATTTACTTTGTAATATATCGGCACTGCGTGTAGCGTAATACTCGCAAAGCCTTACACTTTTTAATACTTCGGCTTTGGCTTCAGTTTGCAGTTTGCCCATTTCCAACGAAGCTATGTGCGCCAATTCATCGGCATGTTGTTTCAGTAATTCTGCTAAATGCAATACACATTTGGCCCTGTGCGCAAAAGTGCTGTTGCGCCAAAAAGTAAAAGCATTTTTAGCATCCTGTAAGTTTTCTTCTAACAATTCGTTTGTTATAAAATCAAACGATTCGCTTACCTCTTCGGTAAATGGATTTATACTGATATAGTTTTTCAAAGCGTATAAATGTTTAACAATTAAAGTTTTTCTAAAGCAGCTTTGGCTTTTTGCTGTAAGCTGTTTTTATACTCTGCATTTTTGTATTCAAATACCTTATTAAAATGGGTTTTAGCCAACTGTTTAAAATTGAGTTTTTCGTATATATAACCCAACTGTAAGCAGGCATTAGCCGCCATAAATTCGTTTTCTTTAAAGTTGGCTTTTACCGTTTGCTCATAATAATCAATGGCTTTTGACAGCTTATTGCTTTCATGGTAAATGCGCCCCAGCCGGTAAGTATATTCCACCTTTTCCAATTGTGTTTTAAAATGATGAATGGGTTTGTGCAACATTATTTCTTCAGCTTGTGCATAATAACCTCCGTCAAATAATAAACGTGCTTTTAGCAAAGTTGTTTCAGGAAAAAAATCAGCACCACCATTGGAGGCCAATTTATTTTTATTGCCTTTGTTGGAAATGTTGTGTGCAATTTTTGCATATAACCAATAAGTACTCGTATCGCCTTTTAACCAGGCACACCAGGCCAGTTTGGTATAAGCCTCTTTGTTATCGCTTGCATCCTTGTTGCTGGCTACAAATTTTTTAAAGTGTTGTACAGCACTTAAATCTAATTTATATAACAGAGCTGAGCCCAGCATCATTTCCATATAAGGAAAAGCAATGTATTCATGGCTTGTTGGCCTGCTTTGCAACGCTTCAATACAATCATCAGTATGGTCAGTGGCTTTGGCAGAAAAAGAACGAATACAAGCGGCTAATAAATTGGTTTTATAATCAGCAGTATATTTCTCCGTTAGCTTCCATGTTTCCGTTTTATTTTTCATAAAATTCAAATAAAACAGCGTGTAGAAGTATTGCGCATTTTTAAGCTCCATGGTAATTTCCTTGTCGCTTTCCGCTTTGTCTACATATTCCTTTAGCAGTTGCAATCCTTGTTTTAAATTGCCCTTCATGCCCGCTATGTTTACAATCCATTGGTACGATTCAGGAATGGTACCCAATATAGCTTGTAATATACCAATATCCTTTTTATTGGTAATAAACTGCGGGAATTTTTTTTGGTTTTGCTCCAGTAGTTGGTAACACGACCTGAAATCCCAGGCAGCACCTAAATACTCTTCGAACATACCTTTTAAAAAAGCGCTCTGTAAGTGTATTTCAGCTTGTCCGTAAAGTTTATAAGGGTTATTGTCGTCAACCTTTTTTAAAGCTTCTATGCGTATGGCTTTATTCTTCTCAAAAGCTTTAAATTCGGTTTCGTTTTGTAAGCAGAGTATTTTAAAAAAGTCGATGTAGTTCTCAAACAGTTGAATAGCGGCATTGTTAGGATTTATTTTTCTCTCCGCTTCTAACCATGTTTTTCCTGCATCTAACCTAAGCGAAGCTATGTTTTTTTGAGCCTCCAATAAGTTAGGTGTAAGCGTAAAAGTATTTTTACCCATCAGGCTGTTAAAGCTTAAGCATACTACTATGCAAGCCAACAGGAAATATACTTTCGTGCCTGTTTTAGTCATTACTGAATAAAGCTTTTAGTTCCGTTGCATCATCGGGTTTCATTTTGCCTGCTAATACCAAACGCAACTGGCGTCTGCGTAAAGCGCCTTCAAATCTTTTTTGTTCGTCATCATTGTTTGGTTTTATACCCGGTACTTTTAATGGAGAACCATTTCTATCCAAAGCTACAAAAGTGTAATACGCTTCATTACTTTTAAACTTTTCACCACTCGGAATATTCTCCGCATGTACTACAATATGTATTTCCATAGAAGTATTGAACGAACGTGATACTTTGGCTTCCAAAGTAACCACATCGCCTAAACGTATACATTTACCAAAGCTTACACTATCAACCGAAGCCGTAACTACCGTTTTGCCACTGTGTTTTTGCGCAGCAATGGCAGCTACTATATCCATCCAATGCAACAGACGACCTCCCATTAAATTATTCAGGGTGTTGGTATCATTCGGTAAAACCAACTCGTTCATAATGGTGTGGCTGTCTTGTGGTGTTTTAATTATATCCATTTTGTTTCAATAAATTGAGCGCGCAAGTTAGTAAACAGGTGCTTTATTAAAAATGAATTTATAAATTGAAGAATAAATTATTCAAACGGTATATTTGCGCGCTTTATACATAAATGCACCCGTAGTTCAATGGATAGAATGTTAGATTCCGGTTCTGATGATGGGGGTTCGAGTCCCTTCGGGTGCACTATAAACTTATACACTCGCTCACGTTTCTCAAGCGAGTGTATAAGTTAACTACCTTAATTAACTAAAATATAATAGTTAATACCTTCCAGTTGTGGTTTAGCGCTCATTTTATTTAACCTGATGTCTTTTACATAAATAGTTATCTTCCCATCGCCATTGGTTAAAGGAATAACATAATTATTTAAAGAAATACTGCCCCCATCCGGTTGTTGTTTACTTAAATCCATTAAATCAGCTTTCATTTTCTTGGTATCAGCCACATATACTTTGTTTTGGTATTTAACCGATAATGAATCCAAAGGATCATCATGGTAAGATATCAGTGTTTGTTTTTCAATAGAAAATTTCTCACCCACATCATACGGATAATTGTTTCTGATTATCATGTATTTGGAGCCATAGGTGTTGTAGGTGTTTTCGCCTTCAGCAGTAAAGTAAATGGTTGGGTCAGGCGTGTCGAAGTTTCTCAGGTTTAGTATTTGATAAACCGAATCTATTGTGGTGTATTTAATTCGGCCGCGGAATTCTTTATTTTTCAAAGCATCAATCTTTGCTATATCTATTCCAAAAAACGGGTTAACATCATTTATATTATGGTTGTTTATTAAATAAGAAATAATGGATTGCATTTCCTGCTCCTCTTTTATGTTAATAGTGTCTTTTAGGGCAGTTACTTTCTCACCATCGTACATCTTATGTTTTATAAATAATTTTTCCAGTCTGTTGTGCTGGCTGATACGGGAAATAGTAAAACCATTTAACGGGCCAAGGACCATTAACAAATGAACCAACGCTAGGCTTATAGGAATTAGTTTTATATTGATGTTTTTAGAAAACAAGCCATAAAAAGTAATGCCGGCAAGCCATAAGCTTAATACCATTACATAGTAACGCTCTTCGGTAATTCCGTATTGGCTGATACGATAAAATATAGATATGAACAGCAATACCAAGAGTGGAATAATAGATAAATAGAAATATTTTAAAGTGCTTTTTACCCATTTGTTATCATCGTTATCTTTAACAGGATAGAGCAATAAAAAACAGAACAAGCCCACAATAGCATAAGCTAGTATCAGGCTTGAAACCCAGCCTACAGGTAAAGAAAACTGTACAAGAATTTTGGCCCCGTAAGCATATAATATACCTAAATAAAGTAAAGCTATAGGTAGTAAAATATACTGTGCAAATACCTTTAACGGATTGGGGTAAGTAATGGTTTCGTTGTATAAATCATTTTTAGCAGGTACTCCCGCCAAAAATATACACGATTGGAAAAATATAGCACACCACCAGAATATGGAACCGAAAACCCTATCAGTAACATTTAATCCGAAAAGCTCTTTACAGGCTAAAAGGGCTCCTGCAATACCCGCAAAAATAGCAGCTGAATAAATGGAAGCAGTAATAAACCGCAGGAACAATGACTTGTTGAACTCCCAAAAGGAGTCCGTATAATTTTGTTTTAAAAAAGCGGCAAACGAAACCACCAGATGTGCTATAAATACATAAGTAAAATTTTTAAGTGTTTGCTGCGTTTCCCATATATCATCTATTGAGTATACACTTATGAAAAGCAATACCGGTATAAGCAATGCAATAGCATGCTTTAAAATAGTATTGGTTGGTGTTTCTTCCTTTGTTTCAAAAAATAAATAAACAGCAACACTAGAGCTCAAACCAAGTACACAACTTAGTATTAACTTTAGCAAGATGGGTTCCGGCAGCACCGATGTTTTATTAATAACCGCATCTGAAAGCAGGGCTATTAAAAACGAATAAATTAAAGTTAGGGGGAAGCGCAGGAATACTTTACTCAGCTCACCAAAAATAAATCGTAACGAAAAAAATTTATGCATAAGGGTAATTTTAAGTAATGATAACTACTAATCAGATAAAATAGTATATCAAAGCTAAATATTTTCATCTACTTACGTTTTTGATTTACATCAATGTTTCATTTTTTTTGTTCATACACATTTGCGTCACAAAAAAGATACATTACGGCATGGACAAAAAATATTTCAAGTACATCAATACCTTATTTGTAGTAACCCCTATGACCCTCATTATGGCCTTTGTGGGTTTAATGAGAAACTATGGTTTTGGGGAAGACTGGTTTTTAAAGTTTCTAAAAGCATGGAGCGTCATGCTTCCTGTAGCCTATGTTGCAGCTTTTGTTATTATTCCAAGAGCCAGGAAATTAGCTGAAAAATTAACCAATTGATATGACACAACAACAATTTGAAAACAGCAGTTTATCATTATTTGGCAGCACTGCACAGGAGCGCGTTAACAATGCCATTGCACATTTGCAAAACGGTAAAGGCATTTTATTGGTTGATGATGAAGACAGGGAAAATGAAGGTGATTTAATTTTTTCTGCTGCAAGTATGACAACTAATGATATGGCATTGATGATACGAGCATGCAGCGGTATAGTATGTTTATGTATAACACAAGCCAAAGCCAATAGTCTTCATTTACCGGCTATGGTAGCGGAAAATACCAGTAAATACCAAACACCTTTTACCGTTTCAATTGATGCAAAAGAAAGCATTACAACAGGTGTTTCTGCACAAGATAGAATAACAACCATACAAGCCCTTTGTAACGAAAAGGCTAAAGCAACAGACTTGGTAAAACCAGGGCATATGTTTCCTTTAATCGCACGCGAAAATGGCGTGTTGGAAAGAAACGGCCATACTGATGGAAGTGTTGATTTAATGCGCTTAGCCAAGCTTGCTCCTGAAGCTGTGTTATGCGAACTAATGAACGAAGATGGCACCATGGCCAGGTTACCCGAAGTAATATTATTTGCACAAAAACACGGTTTGGTAGTACTATCTATTGAAGATATTATTTATTACCGTAAATATGTAGTGGATTATCAATAACAATGAAAGAGCAACTGAGGCAGTACATACAAAAAACAGTAACTATTACAGAAGAAGAGCTAGCTGTTGTAATGTCTTATTTCCATGTTTTAAAAGTAGAAAAAAATGAATTGCTGGTTGTACAAGGACAGGTGAGTTACCGCATACATTTTGTTTGCAAAGGATGCCTGCGTTTTTTCTTTACCAACGAAGACGGACAAGAGGCAACACGCTACATCGCTTTTGAAAACCATTTTGCCACAGCCTTGTGCAGCTTTATTTCAGGTAGCCCTTCAGCCGAGTATTTACAGGCCTTAGAGCCTTCGGAAGTATTATACATCAATCAAAAAGATTTTAATTATTTATTGGGCATAATGCCTGTATGGGAAAAATTTTACAGGCATTATTTAGAAAAAGCCTATGTAAATAATACCAATAAGTTAATGACCCTGTTAACGCTCAATGCTACCGAACGCTATAAACAATTGTTGGTGCAAAATCCGTTTATAGTAAACAGATTACCCAACAAAGTGGTAGCATCTTATTTAAATATTTCGCAAGAAACTTTAAGCAGGTTAAAATCTAAGGTATAATATGATACCAACAACAAGATAATGTAGGGACGTTACATGCCAACGTCTTTATTATTTCATCAATATTTTAGTCATCCCAAAAAAAAATTTATGAAGAAAAATTTTGCGCAACCAAATAATTGCATATATATTTGCAACCGAACAGTAGCAAGTAATAAAATTCATAAATGAGAAGAGACGTATTTCAAGCCATTGCCGACCCGACAAGAAGAGCCATTTTAACCCTTATAGCTTTACAGGCTATGACACCCAATGCACTTGCCGAACATTTTGATACCAGCAGGCAGGCAGTTTCCAAACACATAAAAATATTGACCGAATGCCAATTGGTAAAACAAGAGCAATCGGGCAGGGAAATATATTACCATTTCAATCCTCAAAATATGAAAGAAGTAGCTGATTGGTTAGCCCCGTTCCAACAAATGTGGGAAGACCGCTTTGACAGGTTAGACATTGTATTAGATAATTTAAAAAACAAAAAGAAATGAACAGCAATTTAAAAACGAATTTTT
This sequence comes from Bacteroidota bacterium, assembly GCA_040388375.1. Classification (NCBI taxonomy): domain Bacteria; kingdom Pseudomonadati; phylum Bacteroidota; species Bacteroidota bacterium. The sequence continues at coordinate 40,554 of JAZKBU010000019.1, forward strand.
CCGCAGATAAAGAAAACAAAAAGGTTCATGTAGAAAGAATATTTGATTCTTCTGTTAACAATGTATGGGCTGCATGGACAGAAAGTGCCCTGCTTGAACAATGGTGGGCTCCAAAACCTTGGAAAGCCGTTACTAAATCAATGGATTTTAGAGAAGGTGGCTTTTGGCTATATGCTATGCAGGGTCCGGATGGTACTAAAGTATGGGCAAGGTTTGATTATGGAACCATTGTTCCTTTAAAATATTTTACCTCAGAAGATACTTTTACCGATGAAAATGGTGTGCCTAACAGTGATATAGCAGGCTCAAACTGGAAAGCAACATTTACAGAAGCGGGTAACGTAACTACAGTAAATATTGAATTGGTATTTAAAACAGTTTCCGATTTAGAAAAGACTATGGAAATGGGTTTTGAAGAAGGATTTAAAATGGCACTTGATAATTTAGAAGAAGTACTTACCTCAAAATAAAACAACATGAAAACAAAAATAACAGTTGAACAAGGCAAGCAGGAGCTTTTCATAGAAAGAGAGTTTAACGCTCCGAGAGAATTGGTATACGAGGCTTTTAGCTCACCTGAATTACTTTTACAATGGGTAGGCCCGAGCAATTTATCCATGAAAATAGAAAAACTAGAAAACAAATCGCATGGCTCATGGCGCTTTACACATACTGATGAAGCAGGAAACGAATATGGCTTTAATGGAGTAATACATGAGGTAGAAGAACCAGCAAGAATTATACGCACATTTGAATTTGAAGGACTACCTGAAAAGGGACATGTTTCATTAGAATTTTTGACGCTTGAGGAATTACCAAACAACAGATGTAAATTACATATACAATCTATCTTTAAATCAGTAGCCGACCGTGATGGATTGGTGCAATCAGGTATGGAAGGTGGCATGAACGAAGGCTTTGATAAATTAGATAAAATCTTTGAACGTATTCAATCAAAAAATTAAAACAACACAATATGAAAAATCAAATTTACCCTTGCTTATGGTTTGATGGACAAGCCAAAGCAGCAGCAGATTATTACTGCTCTATTTTTAAAGATTCAAAAATTACAGCCGAAAACCCGATGGTAGTTAACTTTGAGTTGAATGGTAGTAAATTTATGGGCTTAAATGGTGGCCCGCAATACAAGTTTTCGCCTGCTACATCTTTTGTAATACCATGCGAAACACAAGAAGAAATAGATTACTACTGGGAAAAGTTAGGTGAAGGTGGCAGGTATGACAGGTGCGGTTGGTTAGATGATAAGTTTGGCGTATCGTGGCAAATTGTACCTAATATTTTAGGGGAATTAATGAGCAACCCTGAAAGAGCACCACGTGTAGTAGAAGCATTTATGCAAATGACAAAGTTTGACATTGAAACATTGAAAAAAGCATAGGCACAACCTAACTTGCTATTGTAAATGCAGAGTTTAACAGCTAAAATATTTATAGAACAATTGTCCCTTTTAAAATCGGAAACAGCACTTAAAAATGTGCAACGGTTTTTCAGGGAAGAAAATACCAACAACCAATTTTTGGGTATTCGTATGGCGAACATTTTTGAACAGGCAAAAGTGTTCGCTGCAATGCCCTTGCCCGAAATGGAGAAGTTATTGCAAAGCAAATACTACGAAGCAAGAATGGGTGCAGTAAGTATAATGGATTTTCAGGCACGCAATAAGAAAACTCCCGAAGCATACAAAAAAGAATTGTTTAACTTATACCTGAAGCACCATGATTGTATTAATAATTGGGATATGGTTGACCGCAGCGCTCCGTATGTAATAGGTGGTTATTTGTTTGATAAGCCACGCACTGTTTTATACCAGTTGGCACAATCAGAAAATGTGTGGGAACGAAGAACAGCTATAGTAAGCACTTACTTTTTTATTCGGCAAAATGATTTATCTGATACCTTTAAAATTGCATCCATATTGGTAAATGATGCACACGATTTAATACAAAAAGCAGTGGGTAGTTGGATGAGAGAAGCGGGTAAAAAAGATAAATTAGTGTTGATAGAATTTTTAGATACTTATGCTGCTACCATGCCAAGAACAATGCTCAGGTATGCTATAGAAAAGTTAGACAAAAATGAAAAAGACTACTACTTAAAACTGAATACTAAGTAGCTTTGCCCAATTGGTTTAAGCACCAAACCATTGCATAATCTCTACCCTCCACATTAATACAAACACACCGCCAATACTGAGTAAAGCCGCTAAGATAGAAGGTAGTTTAATTTTTTCTTTGCCCAATAAAAATGCAGTTACAATAACAGAAATAGGTAAGAAAGAAAATATAGTTTGTGCAATAGAAACATCCATTAACGAGGCTGCAAATAACGACATACTTACTCCCGTTACCGGGCCAAATATAGTACCAATAATAATAGGTTGAAAATACGCTTTATGTGTGCTTATGTCTTTAAACTCTTTCCATAAGTTTACTTTAAAAATACCCATGGTATAAATAAAAGCAGAAGCAATAAATAACCTTATCCAGGTGGCGTGTAATGGTGAAATAAATAAACCATGCTCATTGCTTAATACCAATCCTTTTTTTGCAAATACCAGCCCAACACCTTGGCCAACTGCTCCAAGTATAGCATATAGAATTCCCTTACTGATGTGTTTTTTATCAAGAATCTTATCATTGTTATGGGCATTGCTTTTTATAAACCAGGCAATACCGGCAAGGGAAATACCCATACCCAGTACCCCAATTATATTGATGTGTTCACCTAACATAAAAACACCACCAATAAGTGCCGCTCCCGGGGCAAATGAATTAAATAAACTGGTACGGCTACTGCCTAATATTTTAAAAGCACTAAAAGCAAAATGATCGCCTATGCTTAAACCAATAATGCCCGAAATGCCCAGCCATACCCAATGCATAGGCAACGGATTGGTAAATAATTGTGTAGGATTTATTTGTAGAAAAATACAGGTAACAAAGCTTAATAAAATACAGGCATATAATAAACGTACCCTGTTTACCGAAACAGGTGCGTAACGTTTAGAAGCAATAGTAAAGGAGAAAGTGCCAATGGTCCAACAGGCTAAGGTAATTAGTGCGGCTATAATGCCTGCGGTAGGGCTATTGTGCATGCAAATAATTCAGGACTAAAATCCCCCTTCGGCAGGTTGTGTTTTTACGGGTGATTGGGGTTCACGTGGCTTATCCTTTACATTGCCTTTTATAGTTAATACAAGGCTGCTATTGCTTGCATTACTTGTTACTGTTATGGTTTTGTTAAAAGTATTTCTGTACGAGCCTGCACTGTAGGTAACCACTATTTTACTTTTCTGACCCGGCATAATAGGTTCTTTTGGCCAATTAGGGGCGGTGCAACCACAGCTAGGTTGAACATTGCTTAATATTAATGGAGCCTTACCAGTATTGGTAAATTCAAAAGTATATTCTACAGGTAAACCATCCCAAACTATACCAAAGTCATGAACAGTTTTAGTAAAAGTAATTTCAGCCTGTGGTGCTTTGGTTTCCTGTGCAAATAAATTGGCAACACCTAAAGAAATGCTTAGTATCAATAAAAATATTTTTTTCATGCGATTGTGTTTGAATGATTAGCAAATATAAAACTACAGCTATAATTTATGAGTAAAAATTTATTTAAATATTTTTTCTAATTGATAACTCAGGTAAAAGGAGTATGAATAGTCAAAAAGATTGGTGTTTAAATCAATAACAGGTTCAAAGCGTGCACTCATTTGTAGTTCGTTAAAAAGAGCTTTGTTATAAATAAGCCGTGGCATAAATAACTCCCGTTTCGATTCAAAGCGAGTAGGTACATCAATACTCTGACTTTGGTATATAGCAGTGCCTCTTGGTGCCAGATAATTCATACCATAAAAATAACTAAGCACTACGTTAAAGCCTTGGTATTGGTAAGTAAGATTGGTATAAAAAGCATCGCCTTTTTCGAAAGGCCAAAGACCCGATGAACTCGTTTCGCTGTAAAAAAGTTTATAAAAATCAATACTGATGTTTTCGTTTTTTCTGAGGTGGTAACCCAACTTCGCACCAACGGCATAGTTCATCTGCATGGTGAAAGGGTTAATGGTATCCTTATCTATTTGTCCACCGGCATGGCTAATCATGCCCTGACCAATAAGCGTGCATTTAAATTTATTGAGCTGGGGAGTTACCAAACGCATGTAATTTAAACCGGCCGTAAATTTTTCTTTGTGTGGCGAATTACGTTCAATAAATTTTTCCCAGTTAATCCATGTATCAAAAAAAGTTTGGTTGCTTTTGTATTTTAGTTGAAATCCATTTTCAACCCTGTGTTCAATAACGCGTGCAATATCAAACATAGGCTCAATAATGCGATGCGATGCAGCACCTTCCAATGTGCCAAAAAGCATTTGGAAATTATGGTAATTAGTTTTTAACGTAAAGGTGGGTAGAAGCTGCGTGTAAACTTCATCCCCGCCAAAATCATTGCGCGCAAAAATGCCACCTTGTATTTTAAAATGTTTGTTAATCTGGTAGCTGACAGACGGATTAACCTGATAGCCAAATAAAGTTCTGCCTAATTCAATTCTGTTAAAATACTCCGTGTTACGCACATAGCTTAATACGTTTATATTAAAACCTGCCTTAGCACTGTCAGTATCATTTATATTGATGTTCTGGGTTAATAAACTATTGTCAATTTGAGCAAAAGCATATTGTTTACAACATACCAATACCAATAAGCTTATTAACCTGACTTTCATTTTATTCATTCTGTCGGTAAAACTAATAAAATAAATGAAAGCAGGCAAAGGCCTAATGGTTAAAAAATATAACCGATACTTTGTGTGCAACAAGCCACTCCTTGTAATGAACTAAGTCCGATAAACGGATATTTCCTTTAATAGCAATATCGTCTGCAAACAAGTAAATATCTTTTTCAGTTAAAAATGAAAAAGGCAGGTTGGTAGCTTGGTTAAACCGAATATACACAAAAACTATTTGAGCAGGATCGTACTTAATAAAACGCGAAGCTTTAACCTGTTTTGGTATGTGCGCATGTTGTATTTTGTTTAGTGCAGCCTGCTCATTGAAAGCATGATTTAACGTTAACTCTGTTTTTTGTGCAACAAGCTTTTCAATTGCCTTAACAAACTGAGGAGCCGCATAAGCAATTAACTTGCCTTGTATGTTAACCGAAGCATGCGCAACCGGTTGAATACTTAAGTTGTGTTGTTCAGCAAACGCCATATCATCAGTTGTAATAAAATGGTTGGCATAACAAAATAGTTCATTTGGTTTAACCATAACACCAAATGCATTTATATTTATAATTACCAGTTCAGTCAATGTATGTAAGTCAACATTGTCTAAAGCAATATCATTATCTTTTATAGGTATATTACCTTGGTTTAATTTTTTAGTTAGCATAATACTTAGTCGTTAGGTAGTGTCTCTTTTAAATTGAGGTAAGTATAAGTTATACTTAACAGCCAAAAAGCGTATAGTAAAAATGAGCGCAATAGAAATACTCGTATTAATATTGCTGTTAATATGAAAAGAAGCCAGTGTTAAGTAACAGGCAGCCCCCGCTAGGCAAGCCGAAGCATAAATGGTTCTTTGAAATAATATAGGAATTTCATTGGTTAGTACATCCCTTATAACACCACCCATTACTGCCGAAAACATACCCATAATTGCTGCTATTACGGGGTTTACATTAAACTGTAAAGCTTTTTCAACACCCAATATGGTAAACATGGCAATGCCTAAAGTGTCAAACAAAAAGAAAGTTCTTCGTAGTTTAATTAATACAGGGTAAGCTAGGCTGGTAAACACCACCCCCAAAATAATAGCATAAATATAGTTTACATCCCTAATCCACGATAGCGGAAATGACCCCAGCATCATATCGCGTAAGCTACCACCACCAATAGAAGTAACAAAACCAATAAAGCTTACACCGAGCCAGTCAGGCTTTGATTTTTCGTTGGCACTTAAAGCACCTGAAATAGCAAAAAAGGCAGTGCCGACCAGTTCTAAGATATAAATAAAATCCATAGTTTTAATTAGTTTAATTGATGCGTTTGACTAATGCCCAACATACAATAATGCGGGTGTGGTTTTCCGTTTTTAAGCGAAACAAAAACAAATGTAGCATTACATATAGTTTCTACTAATCCCTGTTGATTTTCCTTGCTTACATGTACGTAAATTTCAATGGAGCTTCTGCCTAATTTTTTTACGACCGCTTCCAGTTCTATAATATCGCCAAGCTGGGCTGCTTTTTTAAAATCAACCTTGTTTAAGCTGGCCGTAACTGCACCATCACAATCAGTTCCGTATAGTAACCTACGCGTAGCTTTTACAGCAGTTAAATCCATTTCGGCAAGTACCTTGCCTCCAAATAAGCTACCTGCATAGTTTAAGTCTTCAGGGAAAACAATAAAAGAGTGAGTGGTTCCAATTTCACTCACCACTTTTATGTTGGGTGTTTTTATTTCGTCTGTCATATGGTGTATTGGTTTTTAATGGTTGTTTGAATAATAATTCTGATAAAACAAAAAAGCCTTCTCGGGTTTACGAGAAGGCTTTTTTGTGTATTGTTACTTTTTAACTCATAACATTAACTCATATCTTCTCCCTGCAGTGAATGCGCACAACGACACATCACGGTATGATTTAAAGTTTGACGTTTATAGTTATTTAATTTCATTGGTTGTTCTGGTTACTATTTTGGTTTAAACATAAAAAAGCCTCCTAGGTTTTCTAAGAGGCTTTGCATTTATATCATGTTATTTAAAACTATAGCATAAAAGCAACAAGCCTCTCATTTGAGTGCTTTCTACGCATTTTACATACAGTTTTATTAAAATTCATTTTGTTGTTTTTTCTTGCTGCAATGATAATTTTTTTTAAATCATAAATGCAAATTTATTTTTTAGTGGAGTATAGTAAAAAATAGATAACCCAATTTTTTTCATTACAGTAAGACAGAAAAACAGGCTTTGTTATGTCGTCTGTCCCCCCCCTTAATACTTAACTGCTACGGCAGTTTTACGTAAGCTATTTGGTATTTCTTTGACGAGAAATACACTAACAGCAAAAATGTTTTATCGTTTATCTGGCTGGTGAACATTGATGCGAACCTTGCTTTCTCAGGTAGGGTAACATATCCTTTAGGGGTGAAATTACCCGATGCCGCATCTATAATGTAAATGCCGGCCGCATTTCCGCTGGCTCCTTCCTTATGTACTTTCATAAATTCATTGCGAATTACAAGAGTTTGATTATCCGAAACAGTTAAATAAGGACTGATGTCATAGGGATAAGTACTCATTTCAAGATAATCGTTTTTGGAGTGCATCAACAGTTCTCCCGCTGCTGAAATCTTTATGTATACAGTAGGGCCGAAAGAACCTATCGTTGTCCCCTCTGACGATCTAACATAACACGAGTTATCACGCCCATAGTGAATGCCGAATGAGCCATCATTATTTGCAGTCATGTGAAAGACGCGAGCCTCCGAAGCTAGCTTTTTATAAGGTTCGAGTGCTTCTTTTGTAAGTTGTATAGTAACATTGGTTTTTAATTCTCCTGTGAGCGAATATGTACGAAATAAAAGCCGGTCGGGGTCCATAAATTTTTTACCACCTATAATAGCAACAGCCACCGTTTTCTTATCTGCACTTAATGTGGCTCGGGACGATACGACTTGAAATCCTTTCGGAAGATCATATGGGAAAGCTGTAAATACTCCATTTGTCTTAATACCACCTGGTCCATATGCAATAAATGAACCATCTTCTTCATACGAATATTCGTTTAATGATAATGATTCCTCCAGTGTGTTATCTACCCGTTTAATCACTTTAAAATTTTCGTCCAGAATTACGTGCATGCAGAGATTACGGCCTTGATATGTTCTGGTTTTTTTATCGTAACGGAAAATTACTCTGGCCACCGCCATCAGATTCCATTCTTTAATTGATACATTGTGTTTATCCAATAAATCATTCAGTTCAACATTGCCTTTATTATCCTGATGTGGGGTAAAACATTCCGTAGGGCGGCTAGGGATGCCTAAGATTGGTATTGTTTCCAATAATTCAAGGTTATGGTTATAGCGATTAACCACGTAACTTACTGCTTTATAGTTGTCTCCTTCATACCGTACTTCAATCACATCAACAGTTTTTGCATTTACGAAAGCGGAAACTCCTGCGGGGCATTTAATCTCTATAACAGGCTTTAAGGTTTCTTTATCCAGCTTTTGTAATACAGGCAATCCTTTTTTAAGATCTTTGTAGGATATTATAAAAATATTGTTTTCGTTTTCTCCTATGCAATTGACGGGGTTACCATGGTACATGCCGGTGACGTTTTCGAGTGTATGAATTTCACTCCATTGTGCGGGAATATTTTGGCTAAATGCCTGTTGTGAAAAAAAAGCCAGCAAGGTGGCTACTAATGCAGATTTGATAATCATGGTTACATTTTAATGAAGGGTATTTCTCAAAAATAGATACATTTTCACCAAAAGCAAGTCTGTATTCTTCAGATAAAAATATACGGTTGGTTGTAACCTTTTTGTTTGTAAAAAATTGGAAGAATAAAAAAAACCTTTGAATCGTATGATTCAAAGGTTTTTGCAGAATTTTAATTCTTTTTGTCGGGGTGGCAGGATTCGAACCTACGACCTCCACATCCCAAATGTGGCGCGATACCAGGCTACGCTACACCCCGTACAATTTTTTCAAAAGTGCTAAATTTTTGAACTAAGTAATTGTGTTACTCGCCCTTTAAAAACTATGCGGTGAGAGAGGGATTCGAACCCTCGATACACCTTAACAGCGTATGTCGGTTTAGCAAACCGGTGGTTTCAGCCTCTCACCCATCTCACCGTTGCAATTTTTTAAAGGGAGTGCAAATGTAGCATTACCATTGAAAACTCAAAACTTTTGTGCAATTTTTTATAAATTATTTTTAAAAGCTGCGTTTGCACCTTTTGGTGTGCATATAAAAACACTTTGAATATTAGCGCGTTAAAGTAAGCAGTTTGTAAAATTAAATTTTATACAATAGGTGTTATCGTATGCAGTAAAAATGTTCGTTAATTAGCAAAAAATATTTTTAGCCATGGCAAAGGAAAAACCAGTGCATTATAAGTTTCGCGATTTGAAAATTTTTGGTAGTACCGAATGGTTAGCCAATAACGAAAAAAAATACCGTCAGGTTTACGATGTTTCCGAGTGCACCTTCATTTATTGCGAGCTTTCTTTTTTTAATAAATTATTTGATGAACACGATTGGGATGTAAAAGTAAGTTTGAAATGTGTAAATCAGGACGATGGTTCTGAAGTTTGCACCCTATCTGCCGAAAGACAAATAAAGAAAGATGAGAATATAGTATTTGTAAGAGAAGGTTGGGGCGTAAAAACACCGGGCACTTATTGGAAAAAAGGTAATTACCGTTGGGAAGCGTGGATAGATGGCATGTTTATAGGCGAAAGAATGTTTTACATTGTGGATGTAGGAATAGTAAGCGAAGTAGTAAACCCTTATTTTACCATAAAAACCAATAGACTTTACGAAGCCAGCGATGCCAATATAGCACGCAGCGAAAGAAAATACTTAAGTGCTTTTGATACCAAAGAAACACGCTATGTTTGGCTGGAGATAGTTGCCGATAACCTTGTGGTAAGTGAGCAGCCTTGGCCATGCGAAATGAAGTTTAATTTTAAAACACATTCTGGCCAGCTGAAAGGGAGTATTGAAAAATTGTTTTTTATTAGTGGCAGCGATTCAGAATTTGAATGCAGTATTGGTTGGGGAAGCGAGCTAAAAGGCACTTGGGGTTTTGATAATTATAGCATTGAAATTATTTTCATGGATCAGTTAATTGCCACCATTCAATTTGATGTAGGCAATGAATTTGTTATTGAACAAAAACCCAAAGAAGTAAAAGCAAAAAGCAAAAGCGTTGAAAAAGCAAAACCGGTAGAACCTAGTAATGAAAACATAGAAAATATAATGGTAGAGCTCGATAATTTGATTGGGCTTGATTCGATAAAACGTAAGGTTAAAGAATACACTACGTATTTAAATTTTTTAAAAATAAGAAAAGAAAAAGGGTTTGAAGATTCAGAGAGAATAAATCTACATGCCGTATTTACCGGTAACCCCGGAACAGGTAAAACTACTGTAGCCAAAATGCTGGGTAAAATTTATAACCAGTTAGGCTTACTAAGCAAAGGCCACGTAGTAGAAGCAGACAGGAGCGATTTAGTAGCAGAATATATTGGGCAAACAGCGCCCAAAACCAAAGAAATAATTAAGAAAGCCAAAGGAGGCATTTTATTTATTGACGAGGCTTATGCTTTAGCACGTAAAAATGACGATAGCAAAGACTTTGGTAAAGAAGCCATTGAAATTTTACTGAAAGAAATGAGTGATGGTGATGGCGATATTTCGATTATTGCTGCCGGGTATCCTGAAGAAATGAATAATTTTTTAGAGAGCAATCCTGGTATGCGCAGTCGTTTTCAAATGTTTTACGACTTTCCTGATTATGCACCAAAAGAATTGTTAAGTATTGCAGAATATTCATCGCAAAAAAGAGGTATTAGGTTTAATGAAGCATCAAGAGAATTAATATATAAAAAGTTAGTGGATGCATACCGCGATAGAGATAGAATGTTTGGCAATGCCCGTTACGTAAATAGCCTGATTGACGAATCTAAAATGAATATGGGATTGCGCTTGATGCAATTACCCAATCCGCAGGATTTAAGCAATGAAGTATTAAGTACCATTGAAACCGTTGATATAGATAAAGTATTTGGCATACAACAAAAACTATTGACCGATATTCCGGTAGACGAAGAATTGCTGGTTAGTTCACTCGGTGCATTGCACAGTTTAATTGGATTAGAATCTGTAAAAAATGAGATAGATGAATTAGTGAAATTGGTGCGTTTTTACCGCGAAATAGGAAAAGATGTGCGCCAGTCATTTTCATTGCATACCGTTTTTACTGGTAATCCAGGAACAGGTAAAACAACAGTAGCCCGTATTTTAGCCCAAATTTATAAAGCTTTAGGTATACTGGAAAGAGGTAATCTGGTAGAGTGCGATAGACAGGATTTGGTAGGAGGATTTGTGGGGCAAACAGCTATTAAAACCAACGATGTTTTAACCAGAGCCAAAGGAGGTGTTTTGTTTATTGACGAAGCCTATGCCTTGAGCGAAGGAGGAGAAAATGATTTTGGTAAAGAAGCCGTTGAAACCATACTAAAACGCATGGAAGATAACCGTGGTGATTTTATAGTAATAGTGGCTGGTTATACTGATAATATGAAACACTTTTTAGAAAGTAATCCGGGTTTAAGCAGTCGTTTTGATAGAGAAATGCAGTTTGAAGATTATGATGCTTCACAACTACACGATATAGCCTTGAAAATGTTGGCCAATAATGGTATTAAACCAGATGAGAAAGCATCCTTACATATTAAAGCCTATGCTGAGTTTTTATATAAAACACGCAATAAGTTTTTTGGCAATGCCCGTAGTATGCGAAAAGTGGTAGAAGAAGCCATTAAAAACCAACATTTGCGTTTAGCAAAAATTGAAATGAGTGCGCGTACCAAAGAAATGATTTACGAATTGGTTTTTGAAGACGTTGAAGAATTTGTGATTGATGTAAATGCCGTAGCTAATAAACGGACAATTGGATTTAAATAAATATTGAATTAAAAAAGAAAGGCCATTACAATTGTAATGGCCTTTCTTTTTGTTGCTATTTAAAAGGGACCTTAACCAAGGTTTTATCCCAATGAATAACTAAGTTGGCATTGCCCGTGCTGTCCGCATTTTCAAAGGTTAATTTTAACTGTTCTTCAAACGAAGCATCATTATTAGCAGGAACTTCTGTTTGTAGCACATCCGTTTTATGGTCAGCTTCCGTAGCACCCCATCTATCCCAGTCCGTATTGAAATAAATTTTCCAAACATCTTTTCCGGGTACAGCATAAATTTGGTATTTACCGGCTTTTAGTTCCTGGTTATTTACCATAATGTTTTTGTTTACATCAAATATAGTAGCTTCATTAGCACCTAAACGCCAGTAACTACCGTAAGGTTGAAGTACTTTTTCAGCAGGTTCGCTAAAAATAACCCTGCCTTTTTTGTAAGGTTGGCAGTAAGTAATTTCTATTTTTAAATCGCCTTGAGCAAAAGAAGCTTTTGCCTCAGGACTATGTGATTTGGTGTTATTCTTTAAAATAACAAACAAAGCTATTACTACAACAATGAGTATAACAGCAATTAATAATACTTTATTTTTCATAAGCAACTATACAAATAAATCCTTAAATTTTTTATACAAGCTATCCCTTAACTTTCAGATAATAAAGAAATAGAATATGTTTTTTATTACCCATGCCAGTTATTTGCTAAGGCAATAATATATTTGCCAAATGAATATTTTATTGATTGGTTCAGGTGGTCGTGAGCATGCATTTGCTTATAAACTAAAGCAAAGTAAAGAGTGTAAACAACTGTATATTATGCCGGGAAATGCAGGAACTACAGCCTTTGGCCAAAATGTAAAAATTAATCCTAACGATTTTCCTGCCGTGCTTGATTTTAGTTTACAAAACCAAATTGATATGGTAGTAGTAGGCCCGGAAGAGCCATTGGTATTAGGGTTGCGTGATTATTTTGAAGCCAACGAACAAGCAAAAAATATACTATTTGTGGGCCCCGATAAAATGGGTGCCACTATGGAAGGAAGTAAAGACTGGAGCAAAGCCTTTATGTATAAAAATAATATTCCTACAGCAGCTTATCAAACATTTACCAGTCAGAATTTAAACGAAGGTATAGCGTATTTAAAAACGCAAAAAATGCCAATAGTATTAAAAGCCGATGGTTTAGCAGCCGGAAAAGGCGTATTGATTTGTGAAACACTGGAAGAAGCCATCCATGAATTGCAACAAATGATAAGCGATGAAAAGTTTGGGGCAGCCAGTAGTAAAGTAGTTATTGAAGAGTTTCTGAGCGGCATTGAACTATCAGTATTTGTATTAAGTGATGGAAACACTTATAAAATATTGCCAACAGCCAAAGATTATAAGCGCATTGGCGAAGGCGATACCGGTTTAAATACAGGAGGAATGGGTGCTATTTCACCAGTTCCCTTCGCTGATGATGTGTTCATGCAGAAAGTAATTGACAGGATTATTGAACCTACCGTAAAAGGACTTAAAGCCGAAAACATAAAGTATATTGGTTTTATTTTTATTGGATTAATAAAAGTAGGAGAAGAGCCTTTTGTAATAGAATACAATTGCAGAATGGGCGACCCGGAAACAGAAACCGTTTTACCACTTATTGAATCAGATTTTACAGCGCTAATGGTAGCTACTGCAAAAGGCGACTTACATAATATAGATATGAAAATTAGTAGCAAACATGCTGCAACTGTTATGATGGTTTCCAAAGGTTATCCAAACGAATACGAAAAAGGAAAAGTAATGAGCGGTTTTAATCAAGCAGCAGACTCTATGTTATTTCATGCAGGAACAGCACTTAATAATGAAGAAGAGGTTGTAACAAACGGAGGGCGTGTATTAGCCATTACGTCATTTGGTAATTCTTTAAGCGAAGCAGTTCAACAGTCGTTAACCAATGCAGAGAAAATTCAGTACGAAGGAAAGTACTTTAGGAAAGACATTGGCTATGAGTTTAAATAAGTTAAGTCAACTTATTATTAGCAAACAATAACATTAATTTGTAGTACAAAATACAATGACAAAAGAAGATATTATAAAAGCATTATCAACCGTTCAGGAGCCTGATTTGCGTAAGGATTTGGTAAGCTTAAATATGATTAAAGACGTAGTGGTTGATGGTTTAAAAGTAAATTTTACCATTGTATTAACGACTCCCGCTTGCCCTTTAAAAGAAAAGATAGAATCAGATTGTAAAGAGGCTATACACAAGTTAGTGAACGATAAAGCTGAAATTACCATACGCATGACAGCCAATGTAAGCACCAACCGTGCTGATAAATTAACCTTACCCGGAGTAAAAAATATTATTGCGGTAGCAAGTGGTAAAGGAGGAGTTGGTAAAAGTACGGTATCAAGTAATTTAGCCATAGCTTTAGCAGCAAGCGGAGCCAAAGTAGGTTTGTTAGATGCTGATATATATGGGCCTAGTGTACCGATGATGTTTGGCGAAATGGATAGCCAGCCCGAAATGCGCGATATAAATGGTAAGCAGTTTATGATTCCAATTGAAAAGTATGGAATAAAACTATTATCGATTGGTTTTTTAATTAAACCAGAACAGGCCGTAGTTTGGCGAGGGCCAATGGTTTCGTCCGCATTACGCCAGTTTATAAACGATTGTGATTGGGGCGAATTAGATTATTTAATTATAGATTTACCTCCCGGCACAGGCGATATACATTTAACCATGCTGCAGGTAGTACCATTAACAGGTATAGTAATGGTAACAACACCACAAGCCATAGCTTTGGCAGATGCTTATAAAGCAGCTACCATGTTTAGTATGACGCCTGTTAAGGTGCCTATTTTAGGCATAGTAGAAAACATGGCCTATTTTACTCCCGAAGAATTGCCCGACAATAAATATTATATTTTTGGTAAAGACGGAGGTTCCAATATGGCACATGAATTAAACGTAAGCCTCTTAGGACAGATTCCGATATATATGAGCTTACGCGAAGGTGGCGATAGCGGAAAACCTGCTTCGTTAGATAAAACTACCCCAGTATTTAAAGCGTTTGAAAAAGTGGCCCAAAATGTAGCCCAGTTGGTTTCCATTATTAATTCGGCCGAAAATAAAACAGTTAGTGCCGAATAGTTGTTGAATAAATTATATTTGAAAAGATGAACGAATTGATGCGAGATAAAATTGAAATTGCTTTAAATAGCATGCGACCATTTTTACAAGCCGATGGTGGCGATGTAGAGTTGGTTGATATAACAGAAAACATGGAAGTACATTTACGCTTAAAAGGCAATTGCAGTAGTTGCGATATCAGTCATATTACCATGAAAGCGGGTATAGAAAACGGAATCAGAAACGCTTTACCCGAAGTAACCAAGGTAATAGCCGTAAATTAGTAGTTAATGGTCGATGGACAAAGGACGATAGTTTTATAGAAAAAGGTTGGCGAATGCCAGCCTTTTTTGTTTTCCAGATTCCTCTATTGTCTATCAACTATCGTCTAAAATACTTCACAAACAATTAACTTACTTAATATAAAATATTGTTTTATTTTGCACGGCTTTTAATCAATGAAAAATAGAGTAGTATTAACCATAGCTATAGTTTTTTGTATAAGTGCTGTAAAAGCCCAAATACTGCCAACGTTTGGAAATAGCCGGACGGGAGGCAGTGGTATGCAGTTCTTAAAAATTACCCCTGATGCACGTTCAGCAGCCATGGGTGGTGCCGTAGTGGGTTTAACCAACGATGCTTCCGCTATGTATTGGAATCCAGCAGGCATTACAGCTATTGACACCGGTAAGTTTACAGCCCAGTTAGGCCATACCATTTATATTGCTTCAAGTAGGGTAAATTATGGTGCGGTGGTAATGAAAGTAGGTAAGCTTAGTTTTGTAGGTATCAATGTAATCAGTCTTGATTATGGCAATAACAAAGAAACAACCGTATTACAACCTACCGGAACAGGCAGAAATGTAATTTTAGGCAGTACATCCATAGGCGTAAGTTTTGCCAAAATATTAACTAATAATTTTAGTTTTGGCTTGCAGGCAAAATTTGCTCAGGAGCTAATAGCCAATGTAGCTGTTAATAATGTTTTATTCGATTTAGGATTAACCTACAATATAGGTATTAAAAATGCCCGCTTTGGTGTGTCGTTTTCAAATTTTGGTGTAAACGTAGCACCCACAGGCAGTGTAACCATTTTAAAATTAGATGGCGAAACGCAAAAGAATGATTTTGCCGATGTATCAGCACCCGCTATTTTTCGTTTAGGTTTTGCCATTGACCCAATTAAACAAGGCCCTCATTTATTAACAGCAGCCATGCAGTTAAACCACCCAACAGATAACAATGAAACATTGGCTCTTGGCGCAGAGTATTCTTGGAAAAAAGTATTGGTAGGACGTAGCGGCTGGGAGTTTGGTTTAGACGAAAGCAATAATTTCCCGTCACTGGGTTTTGGCATTCGTTTACCACGCAGCTTTGGTAGTTTTGGAATTGATTATGGTTTGGTAAGCAAATCACGCAGTGGCAATATCCATCGTTTAGGTTTATTGTTTACCATTAAATAGTAGTTAAGCAAATGAGTTCAATTAGAAATATATTTATTTTATTTATCCTGCTGGCATTTGTTGCTTCGTGTTCAATTTTTGGCGACAAGCAGAACGATACCGTTGACGATGTTTTAAAGCAAGGACAAATAGATCCTAATTTAGTGCCCAAAGCAGTAAGTTATGTACCCATATTTCCATTCTTTAAAGGTTTTCAGCATCCGGTTGATATTTATGTAGGTTACGATGAAATGATTTATGTAATAGATGATAAAGGCTTAAACATATTAGATCAAAAAGGAACCTTAGCACAAATTATTGCTATTCCGGGAGCTACAGAAGTAACTCAGGACAGACGTTTACATACTTACGTAATAGGAAAAGTTTTTGACAGTGGAGTAAATGCAACCGTTACTTGTGTGTACCATTTAAAAGGAACAGGGCAGGGAAATTACGAATTTGTTGATACACTGATTCATCCATTTTGTGATGCTTCGCGCCAAAGTACCCAATACCGTGGTGCTGACGATGAAGCTGTTGAGTTTACAGGCATAGCTTGTTTGTTTGACAATACCTTATACGTTGGCCGTAAAGGACCAAGAAACGAAACAGGAACCTTTATTCGCCCGGATAATGCCATATTGGTTTTTAGCCAGGATGGAGAAAATATTGGCTACGCAGCTGGTTTAAATCCCAATGAATCAAGCTTAAAAACAGCGGTTGGCATTTCAGGGTTAGCTACCTACGCAGCACCACCACAACGTTTACAAGGTATCAGTACCTCAAAAAATATATTCTTAACTTCCAATAACCAAACAGCTAATCTGGAGTATAAAGCACTTTCTATCAATGTAATTGATGACCCAGATTTAGGAACACAATACACGGAGAATGCCAGCTTTTTAAATTTTGATATAAGCAAAGCAAGCACTTTTTTATATGAACCATTCCGCTTTAAAAAACCGGAAGACTGCTTTATAGCACCAGACGCAACCAATTATATTTTTGTAGTTGATAGCGAAACAGATTCAGTTTACGTGTTTACCAACCAGGGTTTTGAAGGTGTAAATCCTCCGGCTAACTCAGGTATAAAAAAGCAGGTAAATGTTTCGTTTGGTGGCAGGGCTGCCGATGGTCAGCCAACAGATGGTCCGTTTAACTTTAACAACCCGATGGGTATTTGTTATAACAGGCGCATGATTTACGTAGCCGATAAAGACAATAACCGTATTTGCCGCTATAAGTTAAATACCGACTTAGAATAACCGCTTTATAAAGCTCAAAAACAGCCTTTTCTTATTCTTTGATACTGCCCGTTTTTGCATTTTTAAAAATTGTAAAACGTGTTTTGTGCAATCGTTGTTATACTAATCCAATAAAAATATATATTCGCCCAAAACTAAAATATACTATGAATTTTCAATTTACCGAAGAACATTTAAACGTACAGCAAGCTGCCCGCGATTTTGCGCAAACCGAATTATTACCAGGCGTAATTGAACGCGATGAACACCAAAAATTCCCTATGGAACAAGTTAAAAAACTAGGCGAACTTGGTTTTTTAGGTATGATGGTAGATCCAAAATACGGTGGAAGTGGTATGGATACGGTAAGTTATGTATTAGCTATGGAAGAGTTCTCAAAAGTTGATGCATCAGCTTCAGTTGTTGTTTCAGTAAATAACTCATTGGTATGCTGGGGACTTGAAAATTTTGCAAACGAAGAACAAAAACAAAAGTACTTAGTGCCAATGGCAAGTGGTAAATGCTGGGGTGCTTTTTTGCTTTCAGAGCCTGAAGCAGGTAGCGATGCTACCAGCCAGCAAACAACTGCCGAAGATAAAGGAGACTATTACTTATTAAACGGTACCAAAAACTGGATTACCAATGGTAATACAGCCGAATATTACTTGGTAATAGCACAAACCGATGTAGAGAAAAAACACAAAGGTATTAATGCGTTTATAGTTGAAAAAAACTGGCCGGGCGTTACAGTTGGTAAAAAAGAAGACAAATTAGGTATCAGAGGTAGCGATACCCATTCTATTATGTTTAGCGATGTAAAGGTGCCAAAAGAAAACCGCATAGGTGAAGATGGCTTCGGGTTTAAATTTGCCATGAAAACCTTAGCAGGTGGCCGTATAGGTATTGCTTCGCAAGCATTGGGAATAGCAAGCGGTGCTTACGAGTTAGCTTTGGCTTATTCAAAACAACGCAAAGCATTTGGTACTGAAATTATGAACCACCAAGCCATCCAGTTTAAGTTAGCTGATATGGCAACCAATATAGAAGCAGCACGTTTGCTTTGTTTAAAAGCAGCTTATTTAAAAGATACCCATGGCGATTATGCTTTGGCCAGTTCAATGGCTAAATTGTTCTCTTCACAAGTAGCTATGGATACTACCATTGAAGCCGTTCAAATACATGGTGGTTACGGTTTTGTAAAAGAATACCACGTTGAACGTTTAATGCGCGATGCTAAAATTACCCAAATTTATGAGGGTACCAGCGAAGTACAAAAAATTGTTATCTCAAGAGAAATCTTAAAATAGTATTTATAAATGGTTGCATAAAAAACCCGTTCAGTAAATTTACTAAACGGGTTTTTTAAGTTAACACTTTATGTATTATTTAATTTCAAAAGTATTCATAAAGGCAGTAGTAAAATTACCGGCTTTAAAATCTTCGTTTTGCATTAATTGTAATTGCAAAGGTATAGTGGTTTTTAAGCCTGGTCCTTCAATAATAAACTCACCCAAAGCGCGCTCCATTTTTATAATGGCTTCTTCACGTGTTTGTGCACTTACAATCATTTTAGCAATCATGCTATCATAATTAGAAGGTATAGTATAACCAGCATACACATGCGTGTCAACCCTAACTCCATGACCGCCCGGTTTATGTAAATATTCAATTTTACCCGGTGTTGGTCTAAAGTTATTGTATGGATCTTCGGCATTAATACGTACTTCAATACAATGTTTGGTAGGGTAGTGGTCTTTACCGCTAATAGGTATACCGGCAGCAATTAATATTTGCTCTTTTACTAAGTCGTAGTTAATTACTTCTTCTGTAACCGGATGCTCTACTTGAATACGTGTATTCATTTCCATGAAATAGAAGTTTCTGTGTTTGTCAACCAAAAACTCTATGGTACCTAAGCCTTCGTATCCAATAGCTGAAGCTCCTTTTTTAGCGGCTTCACCCATTTTTTCTCTTAACTCAGGAGTCATGAACGGGGATGGAGATTCTTCTATCAGTTTTTGATGTCTGCGTTGTATTGAACAATCTCTTTCTGATAAATGACAAACTTTTCCGTATTGATCACCTGCTAACTGTATTTCTATATGGCGAGGTTCTTCTACATATTTTTCCATGTAAATACCATCATTTCCAAAAGCAGCTTTTGCTTCTTGTTTGGCGCTATCCCAGTTTTTTTCAAACTCTTCTGCTTTCCAAATAATACGCATTCCACGTCCACCACCACCGGCAGTTGCTTTTATAATAACGGGGTAACCAATGCCTTCGGCCAATTTAATACCTTCTTCAAAACCACTTAATAGTCCATCAGAACCGGGAATTACTGGAACACCCGCTTTTTTCATGGTGTCTTTGGCATTGGCTTTATCGCCCATGGCATTAATCATTTCAGGGCTGGCACCAATAAACTTGATACCGTGGTCTTTACATATTTGGCTAAACTTAGCATTCTCACTTAAAAAGCCATAACCCGGATGTATTGCATCTGCATTGGTAATTTCAGCAGCAGCAATAATATTGGCCATATTTAAATAAGATTGTTGTGAAGGTGGGGGGCCAATACAAACGGCCTCATCAGCAAAACGAACATGCAAACTTTCTTTATCAGCAGTACTATAAACAGCAACTGTTTTAATACCCATTTCTCTAGCTGTACGTATTACACGTAAAGCAATCTCGCCTCTATTGGCAATTAGTATTTTTTTAAACATTTGAATTTAGCTAAAGGTTATAAGTAAATTAGTTTTAGTAGGTAAGCGTTAAACAATAAATAGTTAACGCTGAAACGCAAGCTATTTAACTTACATAGGTTCAACTAAGAATAATGGTTGGTCATACTCAACTGGAGAAGCGCTTTCAACTAATATTTTTACAATTTTACCTGAAACTTCTGATTCAATTTCGTTAAATAATTTCATTGCTTCAACAATACAAAGTACTTGACCCACTTTGATTTCATCACCTACATTTACAAATGCCGGTTTATCAGGACTAGGTTGTTTGTAGTAAGTACCAATCATTGGAGATTTGATTGTAATTAAGTTACTCGCTGTTGGTGCCGGAGTAGTAACAGCTGGAGTATGTAGGGTAGCCACAGCAGGTGCTGCAGTAACAGGGGTACCTATTTGTTGCACAACAGGTGCAGCTGCTTGTTGAATAATAGTAGTTTTTTCTTCTACTTTTTTGATAGACACTTTAAAGTCGCCACGCTCTACTTCAACTTCTGATACTCCACTTTCTGACACTAACTTAATTAGCTCTTTTATTTCCTTTAATTCCATGTGTATGTTCTTATTTTTATTTCTTATTGTAAAACTATTTGTAAAAATGTAAATGTCAATATAATTTGTTAAACGAAATGTAACAAATTACAATTCAACACTATAATATTACTTAGTATGCCCATTTTAAATAGATGGCACCCCAAGTAAACCCACCCCCAAAAGCGGCTAAAACTAAATTGTCGCCTTTTTTCAATTTGTTTTCCCATTCCCATAATAATAAAGGAATAGTACCATTGGTAGTATTACCAAAATGGTCAATATTAATCATAACCTTATCTTTATCAAGGCCCATGCGTTGCGCAGTGGCATCAATAATACGTAAGTTGGCTTGGTGGGGAACTAACCACGATACATCATCAGCATGTAATTGATTACGTTCCATAATTTCAGCACTTACATCGGCCATACCTTTAACGGCAAATTTAAAAACAGTTTGTCCTTCCTGGTAAACGAAATGTTCACGTGCATCAACTGTTGCGTGCGAAGCCGGTTTTAAACTACCGCCTGCTTTCTGGTGTAGGAAATGACGGCCACTGCCATCAATTTTAAGTACAGAATCAATTACACCAAAATTATCTTCGTTTGGCTCAAGCAATACGCATCCGCAACCATCGCCAAAAATTACACAAGTATTTCTATCTGTATAGTCAATAATTGACGACATTTTATCGCCACCCACTACTACTACTTTTTTATAAGCACCGCTTTGTACAAAACGGCTTCCTGTTTCTAATCCAAAAATAAAACCGGAACAAGCAGCCCCTAAATCGTAACCAAAAGCATTTTTAGCACCAATTTTATCAGCTAAAATACAAGCTGATGAAGGGAAAACCATATCGGGGGTTACGGTACAAAAAATAATTAAGTCAATTTCTTCGGCTGTAATTCCTCGTTTGGCTAATAAGCCATTAACAGCTTCTACTGCCATGTCTGAAGTGCCTAAACCATCGCCTAAAATTCTTCTTTCTTTAATACCTGTTCTGCTGGTTATCCATTCATCATTGGTATCTACCATTTTTTCTAATTCTTTGTTTGATAGAATTTTTGGTGGTACATAGCCATGCACCGCAGTAATGGCAGCAGTTAATTTTTTTGTCATCTAAGTTAATTTTTTATAAATAAAAACACCCCTTTTCAGGGGCGATTTTAAAAAATATTGAATACTATTGAATTGGAACTAAGTTTTTAAATTGTTCACGTATTATTTGACATAAATCGGATTTGACAACATCGCGTGCTGAAAAAATCATATTTTTAAAGGCTTTGGCATTTGAAATACCATGGCCAATAATAACAGGAGCATTTACACCTAAGATGGGTGTTCCTCCATAATTTTCATAATTAAATCTATCAAGATAGTCATCTTTTACACCACGTTTTTTCATGGCGTAGTAAAACGACTCATAAGCTTTTAATACAACGTTACCTGTAAATCCTTCACATACTATTACATCGCATTTGTCGGTTAAAAAATCTCTGCCTTCTACGTTTCCTACAAAATGAAACGCATTTGACTCTTCCATTAACTGGTGAGCAGCAGTAGTAACTAAGTTACCTTTCTCTTTTTCTTCGCCAATGCTAAGTAAACCAATTCTCGGATCGTCAATACCATGTACATGTTTCATCATCAAACTGCCTAAAACAGCAAATTGATATAACACATCCGGTTTGCAATCAGCATTAGCTCCTACGTCAAGTATTAACCCAAATTTGCCATTGGGGCGGGGAACGGTAGCTGTAATGGTTGGTCTGATAACGCCTTCAATTGGTTTAACTGAAAACATAGAACCAACCAGCATAGCACCAGTATTTCCGGCACTTACAAATGCATCAATTTGTTTTGTAGCTAAAAGTTTGAAACCTATAGATATACTTGAATCTTTTTTCTGAGAAATGGCTTTTGTAGGGTGTTCACCCATACCAATTACTTCAGTTGTATGTACAAATTCAAAACGGCTATCGTCTACACCTGCCGAGTTTAAAAAACTCTCTGCTTGTTCTTTATCGCCAATAAGTATAATGCTATCGTTTGCACCAAGTTCATTTAATGCTTGAATGGCGCCTGCAATAGCTTCTTTGGGCGCAAAGTCGCCACCCATTACGTCAAAACCAATTTTCATTTGCTTGTTATTTGGGATTTGCTTTAAAACGAAAAACGAAAATACTTTTCAATAAAGCATTCTCGTTTTCATTATTAAATTAATTAAACACTTTTAAACATCTGATTTCATATCAGGAAATACATGCTTTCCACGGTAAAAGCCATCGGCTGTTACACGGTGACGCAAATGTACTTCACCTGATGTTGAATCGATTGAAAGTGTAGGCGTTGCTCCTTTGTAATGTGTTCTGCGCTTATCGCGTCTTGATTTTGAGATTTTTCGTTTAGGATTTGGCATTTTACTATTCTCCTCTATTTATCAGTTTTTGTTGTACAAATTTTTTAAAGCATCCCAGCGTGGATCGGTTGATTTATTATCTTCTTCTTCCTCTTCTATTTCTTCTTCAGAGAGTTTACCAATAAACGCTTCGTTGTGTTCTTTACCAGCATCTTCGCAACTTACTTTTGTTGGAATGGCCAGTAAAAAAAACTCATATATAAGTTGTTTAAAATCAAACTCATGAAGAACTTTTGGTAAATAAATGATTGCATCATCATCTAAATTGGTAATTCCATCAGTAAGTTTAATTATTAAACTGCTTTCATTATCTAAAGGTAAATCAACTTCGTCTAAGCAAATATCGCAACTTGCTAAGGCCGTACCGCCAATTTTAAAAACTAAATCGTACCTGTTTTCCGATTTATGTAATGTTAAATGGCAATTGGCATTGGCCTTTTTTACGGGCGCATGTTCATATTCACTTAGCAAACTATCATTAATAGGAAAGCTAAATTCATTATGTCCTACTTGGAGTTTATTGAACTCAACTATGTAATTTTTAGTTTTCACTTTTTATAATAAAGCCCACAAATGTAGGTTTTTGTGAATAAAACCTGTGCTTTTTTTTGAAAAAGATGGAATTAAATTTTCGGAAAAAGTTTTTTTTGAATTTTTCTGCTTGAAAGTAAGGTAGTTATATTAAATTTTTAAAATAACAAAATGGGTAAAACCTGTGAATAGCTAATTGGTTATGTATCTCTTTTCATTGTTACCCAAATAGTATTTAAAGTTTTACTACCGGAATTTGAAGCAAATGGAACTAAGCCAATTGGTTGTCTGTTTTGCTTTTTAGCAATAATAAACCGGCATAGGTTATTAAACCGTTTACTATTAATAACTCTTGCCCAAATTGATAACCATTGAATAATTGTTTTGAAAAGGTATCAAGGAAATAGCAAATAATAGGGGCAGCTATACAAACTATGGGTATTAACTTATCGTTCACCTTTATTTTATTGAATAAGCCAAAAGCAAATAAACCTAACAGTGGTCCGTAGGTATAACCTGCAAACCTGAATACCTGATTAATTACGGCATCGTTATTCATTTCTTTAAACAGTATTATTAAAAAAAACAGGAGTAAAGCAAAGGCAATGTGAATATAATAACGCTTGCTTTTGTGCTCTTTGCTTTCGTTTGTTTCGTCAAAGCCGAGTATATCAATACAAAATGAGGTTGTAAGTGTGGTTAATACACTATCGGCACTGCTAAAGGTAGCAGCGGTTATACCTAATATAAATATAATAGCTCCAATGCCTCCAATATAGTTCAAAGCAATGCTTGGAAATAGCTGGTCGGTTTTTTCGGGAATAGCTATGCCTTTGGTAGCAGCAAACTGATATAATAAAACACCTAAGCTTACAAACAGTAAATTAATAAATACTACTATAATACTAAACCACCTGATGTTTTTTTGTGCATCGGCTAAACTTTTACAACTTAAGTTTTTTTGCATCATGTTTTGGTCTAAACCGGTCATGGCAATGGCAATGAACATACCTCCTAAAAATTGTTTAATGAAATGATTTTTGCTTAACCAGTCATCAAAGAAAAACAATTTGCTCATAGGGCTTTCTTTTACTAAGGTTATGGTATCAAATAAGGATAAGTGCAATTGGTTGCAAACTACATATATGGATAAGGCTACACCTGCTAACAGAAAAGCTGATTGTAAAGTATCGGTCCATACCAAGGTTTTTATACCACCTTTATAGGTATATAATAATATAAGCCCAATAACAATCAGGGTTGAAACAGCAAATGGAATATGCAGAGCGCTAAAAAAATAAACGTCTAATACTATGAGGGCTATGTATAAACGAAATGAGGCCCCGACTATACGCGATAATATGAAGAAGAGAGAGCCTGTTTTTTGTGCAGTTTTGCCAAATCGTTGTTCTAAGTAGGAGTATATGGATATGAGATTGAGTTTATAATAGAGGGGTAACAGGAATTGGGCTATAATTAAATAGCCAATTATATAACCTAATACCATTTGCATATAACTAAACTGATTGGTACCAACTGCACCGGGTACTGATATAAAGGTAACTCCAGAAAGTGAGTCGCCAATTAAGCCAAAGGCTACTATATACCAGGGTGATTGTTTATTGCCAGTGAAATAGCTGTTGCTATCAGCTTTTCGGGTGGTGTACCAGGCTATTAAAACCAATAAGCCAAAGTATCCCAGTACTGATAATAAAATAACATAAATGGACATGGAGGCAAAACTATTTTTTATTTATTAGTAACAAATAGTTTTTTTATAACAGTTTTAAAGCTACTGTTTAAAAGCGTATAGCAAACTATATTTCTTCTGCCCAGTTGGCTCTGTCCATAGGGCTAAACTGCCATGGAGCCTGGTTGTTTTCTAAGTTGCTAAACATATTGTTTAGGGAAGCGGGTGCTGCGCTTTGTTCCATTACTTTGTATCTGCGCATTTCTACTATTATTTCCATCGGGTTGATATTGATAGGGCAGGCTTCAACACAAGCATTACAGGTATTACAGGCCCACAACTCTTCCTCGCTTATGTATGAATGTAAGTTTTTATTGTCATCGGTAAAGCTGCCATTGAAATCAATATTTTTTCCCACTTCTACCAATCGGTCGCGGGTGTCCATCATTATTTTGCGGGGCGATAATAGTTTGCCTGTTTGGTTTTGCGGGCAACTACTGGTACAGCGACCGCATTCGGTACAACTGTATGCATCCATTAAGTTTTTCCAGGTTAAGTCTGTTACTTCTTTCACGCCAAAACTGGTAGGTGGTTCGTAACCGGGAGGAGTTGCGGCTGTTGGGTCAAGCATTAGGGTTACTTCTTGGGTAACTGCTGCCATATTGTTTAACTCTCCTTTGGGTTTCAGGTTTGAATAATAGGTATTAGGGAAAGCTAAAATAACATGGAAGTGTTTGCTAAATGGCAAATAATTCATAAAAATAAATATGCCAATAATGTGAAACCACCAGGCGCCACGCTCTATTAGAATTAATGTATGGGCTGACAAACCACTAAACAGTGGTGTTGTTAGCCAGCTGCTAATAGGAAAAGCGCCTGCTATTTTATAATGTTCAGCTCCTTGTGCCTGTAATAATTGGTCGGCTCCGTTCATGCAAAGCAAGGCGGCCATCAATATAATTTCAATACTTAAAATACTAGCTGCATCCTGATTGGGGAAACCTTTTAACTCGGGACTGGTAAAACGTTTTATTTTAACAATATAGCGCCTGCACAAAAATACAATACAGGCTATAAGCACGCCTAAGGCTAATATTTCAAAAAAACCAATGGCTACATTATAAACTGGACCAAAAAAGGATAGTACTCTATGGGTGCCAAATATACCATCTATTAATATTTCGCCTACTTCTATATTTATAAGTATAAAACCAACGTATATAATAAAGTGAAAAAAGGCTGCTACGGGGCGTGTTCCCATTTTACTCTGACCAAAGGCTACACGCAGCATGGTTCTTAATCGAATGGGTTTATTATCGCTTAGGTCTATATCTTTTCCTAACAATATATTTCTACGAATTTTACCTAAACTTTTAGCAAATAAATAGACTGCTACGGTTGTAATAATTAGGAATATTATTTGTGAAATCATATGCAACAATGGATAATGCGCAATTATAAATAATAATTACTTAAGTAACCTCAATAAATTATTTTGAAATTTTTTATGAAAAAACTTGCATACGAACTAAAAAAATCTACTTTTGCACTCCCAATAATTGGTGCGGTAGCTCAGTTGGTAGAGCAAAAGACTGAAAATCTTTGTGTCGGGGGTTCGATTCCCTCCCACACCACCTTTAAAAGCCTTGTTTATCAAGGCTTTTTTATTACCTATTTTTCACTCCTCTTTTACTTTTTAATAGGTTGAATGATTGTTTATTTCATTGCAAATGAACTTTATAAGCAATATGCAAACTTTTGATTAAAAAAAGAGCATCAACAACTGGTTAACCAGTTATTGATGCTCTTTTAGGTTTTAGTCTAGAGGTTATTTATTTCATTAATTCAATAGCAAATTCTACACGTCTGTTGTTTGCTTTTGCTTTTGCTGTGGTAGCAGTATCAATTAATTCTTTTTTACCCATTGGTTTTTGTTCAATGCGATCTATTGCAATTCCTTTTTTGGTTAAGTAATTGGCTACAGTTTGAGCTCTTTTTTGTGATATTCTGTAATTTGCTTTTTCTGAACCATCTTGGTCTGCATGTCCGAATATAACTAGTTTAAAGTTGGCGTTACGTTTTAACATTACGCTTGTTCTATTCAGTATATCTACTGCATCGCTGTTTAAGTCTGATTTTCCTTTGCCAAAACGAATATTATTCATTTCTATCAGAATCATATTCTTAATTAACTGTGCATCGCCACTGTTTGCAATACTTGAAGTTGCTGCAGGTGCAGTATTTCCATTAGGTGTACTTGGTTTAGAATTGTTATTATTACTGTCTTTTTTTATTACAGCTTCGTTGCAGCCATTTGCCAATGCGCCTTTTTCTCCCGGACATAAATCTTTAATATCAGGCACACCATCTTCATCGGTATCTTTATTTAACTGGGCTTGTAAATTGTTGTTGTTGGCCTGTAATTGCTCTACTTTGTTGTTAATGTTTTTTAAACTGTCACCTATTGATAACAATAGTTTATTCATTAGTTCCGAATTGTCAGCCGGATTTTGGTTGCTGAATTGCCAAGCAACTGCTCTATCCTGGTGTTTGTTTTTACCAAATGTGTAACGAAGACCTAAACAGGTTTTTGCCATATGTTCTTTACCTGAACCGTAGTTATAGCCATCCCAAGCATCGGTATAGGCGGTAATAAATTCGCTCTGTAAATTTAAATGCCAATTGTCGTTTATATGGTAGCGTATACCTGCTCCTAAACCAACCTGAAGTGCAGTTCCACTTTCTGTGTGGAAAGTTACCTCGTCTTCAATAAATTTACGTTTGGTATCGTATGAGCCTTCGCCAATACTTGCTCTTAAAAAAGGAACCCAGGTATTAGGTGTACGCTGGTTTCTACCTTTTAAATCGTAGTTTAAACCTAAGGTTAAAAAACTCACATCTGATTCATAGTAATCAATAGCATTAGCACCTGTCATTTTCCCCATGTCATAAGAGGCATCAATACTTACTAATGGACTCACAAAGTATATCAGGTCTAATCCAAATGCTAAATCAATTTTTGTTTTACTGCCATTTAATCCACTTACATCTTCACCTGAAAATCCATTTGCTAATTTATCGTAAGCGGTGAATTTTACATCATAAAGATGGTTTAATCTTAAACCTAACCCCCAACGATTGAACTTGGTTCGTTGGGGATTAGTTTGTGTATATGCATTGGTAAATGTTACTATTAAAAGGGCTACTACCAGTATGGTTTTTGTTTTATTTAAACAAATATTTCTCATTATGTTTTGTTCTTTTATTTAGTTGTGTTTAAATAATTTATTTAGCTATAATAATTGGTTTAAGACTGGTTTTGTTATCCTGATTTAACCTTACATAGTATGTTCCTGGTGCTAAGTCTGTTAAATCTAAGTCGGTGGTAAAGGTATGAGTGGCCACTTCTTTAATTTGTTTTCCTAGTGCATCGTATACAATTATATTGGTTTGTTTACCAGATATTCCTTCTATGTCAATAGTAAATAATCCTGATGATGGATTAGGGTGAATGCTAAACTTAACCTGCTCAGTTACATTATTTACACCTACAGGAACACCTACACCTAACGGATCACTTGCAGTTGAACAACCTTGGTTGGTACCGACAACTACTGAATACACACCTGAACGTGTCATAGTATATGCCTGATTTGTTGCTCCCGGTATGGCTACTCCATTGCGGTACCATTGGTACGAGTGGAATATTTGTTGTACCTGAAGAACATCTGCATTCATACGAACTATAATTGGTTTGTCTGGTGCGCGGTATACTGTTACCACAAAAGTTCCTTTTGTTTCACAGCTCGTAGTATCGGTAAATATAAATGTAATGTGGAAATTTCCGGCTCCTGATAATGATGGGTCAAATGTTTTTCCATCAACACTTACGCCACTACCGCTAAATATTACGTTGCTGTTTCCACGGGTTAAGTCGAAAGCAGGTACGCTACTACATACAGCCATACTAGGGAATGTATCAGGTAAGTAAGGAGGTAATACTGTTACTTTGAAGCTACGTGTTACTACGTTACCGGCTTTATCAGTAAATGTAAATACGTTGGTTGTAATACCTACAGGGTAGGTGTTACCTAATGCTACTCCTTCTGTTTGGTATATTCTTACTTCTCCGCAATTATCCGTAGCTGTTGGTACTATATAACGGTAGTTGGCACCACAATGTCCGAATACTACATCTGTAGGCATAAAGGTAACTACTGGTTTAATGGTATCTAGTACGGTAACATTTACAATAGCGCTGCTTCTGTTTCCGCTTACATCGCTTGCAGTAAATTCAACTAAGCTGGTACCTGCATCGTTACAGTTAAACAATGTTTTATTGATGCTGATGTTGTTAATACCAACGTTATCTGTTGAACCATTGTTTACTTCTGCGGCAGTTAAAACAGCATTACCTGAATTGTTAAGGTAGATAGTTTTATCCTGTGCTATTACAATTGGTCTAACTGTATCTAGTATGCTAACATTTAATGAAACTGTCTGGCTGTTACCACTTGCATCGGTAGCTGTAAAGTTTATTATGTTTAAACCTAAGTTGGTTCCGTTGAAACTTGTTTTGCTTAAAGCTAAGGTTGTAATACCACAGTTATCAGTTGAACCATTGTTTACCTGAGCTGTAGTTAAGCTTACATTGCCTGTAGCATTTAAGTATAGGTTTAAATTGTTGTTTACTACTACGTTTGGTTTAATAGTATCTAACACGGTTATTGTAATTACAGTTGTTACTGTATTTCCGCTTGCATCACTTACTGTTAGTATGGCGTTGTTTATTCCTCTTTCTGTGCAACCAAAGTTCGTTTTGCTTAATGTTACATTGCTAATACCACAGTTGTCGGTTGAGCCATTGTTTGCTTGTTGTGCCGTAACAGTAGCTAAACCTAAACCATTTAAGTAAACACTTATGTTTTGAGCTACTATGGTAGGTTTAATAGTATCTAATACGGTAATAACAGCGTTTGCATTTGCAGTGTTATTACTCACATCGCTTACACTTAATGTAACGGTATTGGTTCCAATGTCGTTACAGTTGAAACTTGTTTTGCTTAATAATAAAGTGTTGATACCGGCATTGTCGCTACTACCATTGTTTATTTGGGCTGCAGTAACAGTTGCTGTTCCTACATTGTTTAAGTATAACGTAAGGTTTTGTGTTATTACAATTGGTCTGGTAGTATCTAATACTGTTACTGTAACATTTACTGTTTGGCTGTTGCTGCTTGCATCAGTTGCTGTAAATGTAATGGTGTTTATACCCAAGTCAACAGCAGTATAGGTTGTTTTGCTAATGCTTGTGGTTTGTATAGCACAATTGTCAGTTGAACCATTATTTACTTGCGCGGCAGTTAAGCTGGCATTTCCACTTGCATTTAAGTAAATGGTTTTGTTTTGTGTAATAACGGTAGGTTTAATA
The DNA here is from genome assembly GCA_040388375.1 of Bacteroidota bacterium. Taxonomy (NCBI): domain Bacteria; kingdom Pseudomonadati; phylum Bacteroidota; species Bacteroidota bacterium. The sequence goes on from JAZKBU010000019.1 coordinate 71,445, forward strand.
GTATCTAATACGGTTACTGAAGCACTTAGTGTTTTACTGTTACTACTTGCATCGGTAACAGTTATATTAACTGTATTTGTTCCTAAGTTGGTACAGTTAAAACTGCTTTGGCTTAAGCTGCTGCTTGTTATAGAACAATTGTCGCTACTGCTTAGTATTACTTGGGTAGGGCTCAGTGTTACATTGCCTGTAGCATTTAAATATATAGTAGCTGGTTTGGTACTAAGCAGCGGTGTAATGGTATCTATAATTGTTACTGTAAATGCTTTACCTGAAGTATTACCTGTAGAATCAGTACCGGTTAAGGTTACAGTATTTATACCCACATTAGCACAAGTAAATGTACTTTGGCTTAATGTTTTGCTTGCTATATTACAGTTGTCTGAACTGGCACTATCAACACCGGCTACCGTAATGGTTGCAGTACCACTTGTATTTAAGTAAGCGCTTATAAATTGTTTAGGACGCATTACCGGACGAATAGTATCGAATACATTTACGTTTACACTGGCTGTTTTGCTGTTTCCGTTTATGTCAGTTACTGTAAATATAATATTGCTGCTTCCTAAGTCTGCACAAGAGAATGAGGTTTTATTGATAGCAATTGTTGCTACACCACAATTATCAGTACTGTTATTATTTACCTGCGCTGCAGTAATAGAAGCAGTACCGCTTGCGTTTAGGTAAAGACTTTGATTTGATACTGTTGCAATTGGCGAAATAGTATCTAAAACAGTTATAATAACTGAAGCGGCATTGGCATTACCACTTTGATCCTGTACGGTAAAGCTAATGGTATTGTTCCCAATATTTGAGCAGTTAAATACTGATTGGCTTAATACTCTACTTGTAATGCTACAATTATCGGTACTTGCACTATCTAATAAACTTGGATTAATTACTGCCTGGCCATTGGTTGAAAGGTAAACAGTTAAATTAGCTTTTGGACGTGCTACCGGAGCAATAGGGTCAAGGACAATAACGCTCGTAGTTGCTGAATCAATATTGCCATTTACATCGGTTACTTTTAAGGTAACGTTTTTAACACCTAAGTCAGCACAAGTAATGGTAGTTGGTGTAATGCTTGTACTTGCAATACTACAATTATCAGTACTTCCATTGTTAAATTGTGAGGGTGTAATGTTAATGCTACCAGTTTGGTTCAGATATAATACTACACTATTTTGTATGTTCACAGTAGGTTTAATAGTATCTAATATAGTTACTGTTGTTGATGCTGAATCTTTTCTGCCTGAAGCATCGGCTACTATTAACCAAACAGTATTGCTACCTACATTGCTGCAGTTAAAGCTGGTTTTACTAGCAACGGTTGAAGCCACACCGCAATTATCGGTTGAATTGTTATCGATATTTGCAGCAGTAATACTTGCTGTACCTGATGCATTTAAATAGGTAGTATAAGTTTTAGTGATAACAGTAGGTTTAATAGTATCAAGCACGGTTACTGTTGATGTACATGAATCGCTATTGTTATAGGTGTTTGTTACTGTTAGTTTTACACTATTGGTTCCTAAGTCGGTACAGTTGAAACTGGTTTTTGATAAAACCCTGCTTGCAATCCCTACTAAGCTATAACTTCCATTGTCAACTTGGTTAACAGTAAGTGTTCCACTACCTGATGCATTTAAGTATACAGTTGCATTTTGGCAGATAGCCACCGGTTTAGGTTCAATTACTAATACGTTGGTAGTACATGTGCTTACATTACCTGAAGCATCAGTAATAGTTAGAACTACACTGTTATTACCAATATTAGTGGTGTTAAATGTTGTTTTGCTTAATGATGCACTCGCTATGCTACAGTTGTCGCTGGCCGATGCTTTTACACTATCAGGAGCAATGGTTATATTACCGGTTGCATCAAGAATAGCAGTATCTGCTTTACATACTACAATTGGTTTGATAGTATCAAGTACTGTAACAGTAGCATTACCTGTTTTGATATTGCCGTTTACATCTGTTACTGTTAAGGTTACTGTGTTAGCTCCTGTATTTGAGCAGGTAAATGCAGTTTGTGACAAGGCAACAGTTGCTACTCCACACGCATCAGTTGAACCATTGTTAATTTGAGCAGCAGTTACTGAAGCTGAACCGGCCCCATTTAAGTAAATGGTTTTGTTCTGTGTAACTACTACTGGCCTTACTGTGTCAGAAACGGTTACTGTAGCAGTAGCTGTTTTGATGTTACCATTATTATCAGTTACAGTTAAAGTAACTGTGTTGGCACCTACATTGGCACAAGTAAATGAGCTTGGTGAAACGCTTAAAGTAGCAATACCACACGCATCCGTTGAACCATTGTTCACTTGTGAAGCAGTGATAGTTGATGTACCCGCAGCATTTAAGTAAGTAGTAATATTTTGAGCAGTAGCCACCGGTCTAACGGTATCAGAAACAGTTACTGTAGCAGTAGCTGTTTTGATGTTACCATTATTATCAGTTACAGTTAAAGTAACTGTGTTGGCACCTACATTGGCACAAGTAAATGAGCTTGGTGAAACGCTTAAGGTAGCAA
>JAZKBU010000020.1 GCA_040388375.1 Bacteroidota bacterium
ATACGCTTAAAGTAGCAATACCACACGCATCAGTTGAACCATTGTTCACCTGAGCCGCAGTAATTGAAACGGTACCAGCTGCATTTAAATATTTAGTAATATTTTGTGCAGTAGCTACCGGGCTGATCGTATCAGCGATGGTAACTGTAGCCGTAGCTGTTTTAATGTTGCCGTTATTATCAGTTACTGTTAAAGTAACTGTATTGGCACCCACATTAGCACAAGTGAATGAGCTAGGTGAAACGCTTAAAGTAGCAATACCACAAGCATCAGAACTGCCATTGTTTATTTGAGCTCCTGTAATACTTACCGTACCAGCCGCATTTAAATATTTAGTAATATTTTGTGCAGTAGCTACCGGGCTGATTGTATCAGCAATGGTTACTGTAGCAGTAGTAGTTTTTATATTGCCATTATTATCAGTTACCGTTAAGGTTACTGTATTGGCACCTACATTAGCACAAGTAAATGAACTAGGCGATACGCTTAAAGTAGCAATACCACACGCATCAGTTGAACCATTGTTCACCTGAGCCGCAGTAATTGAAACGGTACCAGCTGCATTTAAATATTTAGTAATATTTTGTGCAGTAGCTACCGGGCTGATTGTATCAGCAATGGTTACTGTAGCGGTAGTCGTTTTTATATTGCCATTATTATCAGTAACGGTTAAAGTAACGGTGTTTGCACCAGTGTTAGCACAAGTAAATGAACTTGGTGAAACGCTTAAAGTAGCAATACTACATGCATCAGTTGAACCATTGTTAACTTGAGCCGCTGTAATACTTACTGAGCCCGCTGCATTTAAATATTTAGTAATATTCTGTGCAGTAGCTACCGGGCTGATTGTATCAGCGATGGTAACTGTAGCAGTAGCTGTTTTAATGTTGCCGTTATTATCAGTTACTGTTAAAGTAACGGTATTGGCACCCACATTAGCACAAGTAAATGAACTTGGTGAAACGCTTAAAGTAGCAATACCACACGCATCAGTTGAACCATTGTTCACCTGAGCCGCAGTGATTGAAACTGTACCGGCCGCATTTAAGTATTTAGTAATGTTTTGTGCAGTGGCTACCGGGCTGATTGTATCAGCAACGGTTACCGTAGCTGTAGTCGTTTTGATATTGCCGTTATTATCAGTCACCGTTAATGTAACTGTATTAGCACCTACGTTGGCACAAGTAAATGAACTTGGCGACACACTTAAAGTAGCAATACCACAAGCATCGCTTGAGCCATTGTTAACTTGGGCAGCAGTAATTGAAACGGTACCAGCTGCATTTAAGTATTTGGTAATATTTTGAGACGTAGCTACCGGACTGATTGTATCAGTAACGGTTACTGTAGCAGTCGTGGTTTTTACATTACCGTTATTATCAGTTACTGTTAAAGTAACCGTATTAGCACCTACATTAGCACAAGTAAAGCTACTAGGTGAAACGCTTAAAGTAGCAATACCACAAGCATCGCTTGAGCCATTGTTAACTTGGGCAGCAGTAATTGAAACTGTACCAGCTGCATTTAAATATTTAGTAATATTCTGTGAAGTGGCTACCGGGCTGATTGTATCAGCAATGGTTACTGTAGCAGTCGTGGTTTTTATATTGCCATTGTTATCGGTCACGATTAAAGTAACGGTATTAGCACCTACATTAGCACAAGTAAATGAACTAGGCGATACACTTAAAGTAGCAATACCACACGCATCAGTTGAACCATTGTTAACCTGAGCAGCAGTGATTGAAACTGTACCAGCAGCATTTAGGTATTTAGTAATATTTTGTGCAGTAGCTACCGGTCTGATTGTATCTGAAACAGTTACCGTAGCAGTCGTTGTTTTTATATTGCCATTATTATCGGTTACTGTTAAAGTAACTGTATTGGCACCTACGTTAGCACAAGTGAATGAGCTAGGCGATACACTTAAAGTAGCAATACCACAAGCATCTGAGCTGCCATTGTTCACCTGAGCCGCAGTGATTGAAACTGTACCAGCTGCATTTAAATATTTAGTAATATTTTGTGAAGTAGCCACCGGTTTCACTGTATCAGCTACTGTTACCGTAGCCGTAGCTGTATTTGTATTACCTGTATTGTCAGTCACGGTTAAAGTAACTGTATTGGCACCTGCGTTGGCACAAGTAAAGCTACTTGGAGAAACACTTACTGTTGCAATACCTGAAGCATCACTTGATCCATTGTCGATTTGTGATCCTGTAATAGTTACTGTACCTGATGAATTTAATTGTGCAGTTATATTTTGTGTTGTAACGGTCGGTGCTGTTTTGTCTATTGTATAGGTTTGTCCTGCAAAAGGCAGTGTAGTGCTTATTGCCGGGGTCATACCAGTTGAGTTATCAAAGTTTAATGTAATGGAACCATCACCTGTACCGGTGCTAACCGCTACGGTCCAGCTTGTACCCGAACCGCTTACAGTACCGATACTGGCTCCTGTTACACTGCCGGTTGTTGATAAGGTGAAATTACTAGCTGTTACGCCAGTAACACTTGCACCAAATGTTACGTTGTAAGTTACTGAAGTAGCGTTGGTGGTTGAACCGCTTGGTGTACCCCTGTCAACTGAGCTTATGGTAGTACCGGCAGCAGTAGTTAAAGTAAAATTGTTATTGGCGCTGATACAACCTGTAGTACTGTTTTTAACAGTGGCTATAAAATCGTAAGTATTAGCAGCGCTGGCAGGTATAGTCACACTAATCGGTGATGCCGGTAAAGTGGCGTTGGTCACCGCGCTGAAACTTGGCATAGCAGTAGTACCTGTTGTTATTGAATATTGGTTAGGGCTACCCTGAGTAGCTGAATAAGGTAAACTAAAACTAGTAGCAGTTGTATTTACATTGTTTACAGTACCCAATGTTATAGTTGGTTTTGGATTAACAGTAACCGTAATATCGGTTGCACTACCTACACATGAACCGGTGGTTGCCGTAGGTGTTACAGTATATACAATACTACCAGCGGTAGTATTGCTAGGATTGGTTAATGCTTGGTTGATGGTAGCACCATTGCTGGCACTTGCTCCGGTTATAGAGCCGGTGTTGGTGCCTAATGTCCATGCATAGCTACTGGCTACAGAAGCTGTTAAGCTGATATTAGGGCTGAGTCCGCTACATACAGTAGCTGTAGTAGCTGTGCTTAAGCTTGGAACAGCATTAACTTTTACTGTGGCGGTTGATGCCAGGGTTAATGTTGATGTTACCCATCCCGAAGTGCTGTTTATGTTTGTAAGCGTTCCGGTAAGGCCATGACCACTGTTGTCTGTAACGGTAGTATTAACAGCACCAGCGTTAAAGTTGTAGTAGCCTATCAGGCCGGTTTCTGAACCTGTTAAACCTGTTTGGCTCATCGATACAATTTCTGCATCAGTCGGGTTGGTGGTCCATACGCTCACCTCATCCAGTTGCCCTACCAGGTAATTGCCATTGATGGTATTGGCTCCGATATTAAAAGGGCCTGCACCGTGGCTGGCTGAAGTTGATGTAAGAACATTTTGCTTGGTTACAGCTCCGTTCAATACCTTACCTACTGTATATTGAGTGCTTGAGTTGAATGACATAAAAACATAGGTCCATTGGTTATTTGGAACAGTTATGGTAGATGTCACTACCCCGCATCCTTGGTCCAGACGAAGGCTACCTCCGGAAAGGATCAAACGAACCGATCCATAACAGGCGCCCGAATTACCAAAATTAAATAGTCCGCCATTGGCAGAAGTAGGGTATACCCACATCCCTATGTATTTATTACTACTACCTTGGAAAGAAGCCGGGGTGCCACTCGGTCCTGAAAGGCTTACATAGGCGTTTGAACCAGGAAAGCTTAAAGCATAAACCCCTGAACTTACCAGTAAAGAAGTATCGTTTTTACAGGTTCCCGAAGTAACCATCCTTTTATACCAAGTGGCCGCTGTAGTTGTTCCCGGTGAATAATCTTTTGTATTATTGGTTCCGCTTGCTGATGAAAATCCTGCGCCTGCACTGGTGGTGCTGCTCATCCATAAATAACTGTAAGTTCCTGTTGCGCCTGTTGGGGTAGAACCCGTAATAGTTGTTGGTGTTGCACCAGAACATACTGTTTGTGAAGTAGGACTGATGGTGTTTGCTCCTATGGCAGCAGATACTGTTGCACTGGCAGCCACATTTTGGGTAGTTCCACCTGTTGAAGCCACCGCAAAATTACCTGAAGGGCTTCCGGTGGCAGCAGTGGTTAATCGTACATATATAGTAGTGCTGCTTACCGAGCCTGAACTTGGGGTGAGCGATATACTGGTAGTGAAGCCGCTGCCCGAAGTAGTTGACACTTCAAAGCCTGTTGGCGGAGTAATAACAAGATTAGCCGTAAGGTTTGAACCTGATACAGTAAAGCTTTGTTCAGTAGAAACAACGCCCGCACAAGTTGTAAAAGCACTTAATGTGCCGGTTGCCGTGATTACCGGTGGTGTTACAACACCTACTGTAAAATTATTATTGGCACTGATACAACCGGTAGTACTGTTTTTAACAGTGGCTATAAAATCATACGTATTAGCAGCACTGGAAGGGATTGTAACACTAACCGGAGATCCTCCTAAAGTAGCATTGGTTACCGCGCTAAAGCTTGGCATAGCTGTGGTACCGGTTGTTATTGAATATTGATTTGGACTACCCGCAGTAGCTGTATAAGGTAAGCTGAAGCTGGTAGAAGATGTATTTACGCTTGTTACTGCACTAAGCGTAATAGTTGGTGTTGGATTAACGGTTACAGTTATATTGGTGGCACTACCTACGCATGAGCCGGTAGTAGAAGTAGGAGTAACTGCATATACAATGCTGCCTGCGGCAGCGTTGCTAGGATTTGTTAAAGTCTGGTTGATAGTGTTACCGTTGCTTGCACTGGCTCCTGTAATAGAGCCTGTGTTAGTACCTAATGTCCATGCAAAGCTACTGGCAACAGATGCTGTTAAGCTTATGTTCGGACCGGTTCCGCTACAGGTTGCAGCGGTGGTAGCTGTAGAAACACTTGGAAGTGCATTTACCGTTACATTGATGACCATATCAGCAGTGGCTGTTCCATCGCTTACACGGATGGTAAATGCATCACTACCGTTGTACCCGTTTGTGGGGGTATAAGAAATTGTTCCGCCCGGTGTTATATCAGTACTGCCTGAAGATGCTGTAGCTGAAGTAATAGTAAGTGTACCATTTGTTGGGGCAGATTGCTGTGTCCATGTCATTGGTTGACTGGCATTGGCATCATTTACGTGTAATAAAGAAATAAGGCTTGTAGCGCTTGCGTTCTGGCACACGCTTAAAGCCTGAGGGGTTGTATTTAAAAAAACTGGCGCTGTATTGGAAGAGCCCACGGTAAAATTACTGAACTCCCCGGTTGTTGGGGTAAAATTCCAAGGTGTAATATCATCAGATGCATAAGCCCAGTTGGCTGATGCGCATATACTTGCTAAGAGAGCTGCCTTGGTACCATTTGTTGAAACTTCGTTGTACTTATAATTATCAAAATGCGCGCTTCCACCCAAACCTATGGCAGTGGTGCCATTGGTTAAACTATCCGGAAGCTCGCAGGCTCCGTTGGGGTTGGTTGCCAAACCGGTTTGCCAGCCATTGGTTACCCCGCTTGCATTATTTCCGCTGTTAAACCCGAAGATAAAAGTAGGTGCGGCTTCGGTTCCCTGATACACCAACAGATTGTCGCCATTCTGCCCGAAAGGAGCTATCGTAGCATTCGTGCTGGTCCATCCTTCCAGAACCGTACACGTTCCAGTAGACGGGGTTGTGGTTACGGTCGGTGAGGCCGCACTGGTAACCGTAAACATAATTACCGTACCTTTACTGATAATCGAGCCCCCCGTGGCCCATGAAAAACGGCCCTCGCTTCCGTTTCCGAGCAATGGCCCGAAAGCGTCTGCATAATAGGCCTTATCCGAAAAATAAATCGTTTCATTGGCCGGGATATCCGCAAGCGTAACGATTACAAATGTTTTGGATGTGGAAGTGGTAAGATCACAGTTTAGCCCGATGATGGCAATATCGCCTTTAGAAATTGCAGCCTGTGTGGTTTTACTTCCAAACAATAACAGCTGAAGTAATAAGCAGGTTGATAATAAAATACGGTTTACAACCGGTGTGTAAATTTTTTTCATATTGTTTTTTTCATAATTGGCATCTCAAAAAAGTTTTGAGATACAGGGCAACCATTTAGCCGCCAAAAATACTAAAAGCCTGATTATAAATAACCAGGCTTTATATGTTTTATGTTAGTTAATTTCTAGACGGAAATATTCCGTACATACAAATAATATAGTTGAGAGCGGTATACGGTTGCAAATTAGAGTGTGGCAGATTACCGCCATTGTTGCCTAAAGCTACTGAAGCAGGGCCTCCTGTTGCTACCACGTTAGAAATCTGTACTGATCGGCTATCCATGCCCACGATGGTTCCTCCGCTGGCATACGAGGTAAGCATATTGATTGTATCCTGTCCAATATAATTGCCTCCCGGACTGCTTGCACCACCGGCAGTTCCTACTGCCATTATTTTAGCTGTTCCTGAGCCGATTCCCGGCTGTGCAACTGCCTGATGGTTATGTGCGGGTAATTGCGTTATATCCAATACAACTGTTTCTGTTCCTGTTTTGGCCCCTAATGCATAATTTGTTAATCCAGCACCCTGACCAGCTCCTAATGCTACACGACCTTGTAAATCAGGTAGCATAAAAGTGGTTGAGCCATCACCTCCGTAGGTAGTGCCAAGTATTGAAAAAAGAGCAGTGTTTGCACGAATTTGCACAACCTGTGCTGCACAATATGCCCAATTTTTAGGGGCAAAGTTTGATGCAAAAAGACGAATTTCTCCTATTGTTCCTTCCATTTTCGTTTTTGTTAAAATGTTAATTAATTTCTTGATGGGAAAATACCCTCTAAACAAATGATGTAATTTACTGCCAATACAGGCTGTATATTGCTATGGGGCTGTGAGCTTCCTGCAGCTCCTACAGCTATTGTTGGCAGTGCGCCATACAGGTTTGTAACAACTACAGACCCTGCATTCATTTCTGACAATGTACCTGAAGTTGCATAAGAAGTGGTTGCACTTGATGTATCCTCACCTAAAATATTTCCGGTTGGATTATCTACACCTCCTGCACCATTCACTCCGTTAAGAGTGGCAGTAAAAGTTGCAGTTCCTCCTCCGCCTGTTACAACGGCATTATGGGTATGTGCAGGCATTTGGCTTGTTGTTAAAGTAACGCCTTCTGTGCCCCATGCTTCACCAGTGCTTACTGCCGGTAATCCAGGCCCTTGGCCCGTTCCTACAGGTATGCGGCTTCTTAAATCCGGTAATGAAAATGAGGTTTGCCCATCACCACCATAATATGTTCCTATTACGGCATATAGTGCAGTATACTCAGCTATAGACATACTTTGTCCACCACATATTTGCCAGCCTAATGGGGCGAAATTTCCGCCAAACATTCTGATTTCTCCTATTGTTCCTTCCATGTTCGTTTTTGTTAAATAGTTAATTAATTTCTTGATGGGAAAATACCGTATATACAAATTACATAGTTCAGTGCAAGTGAAGGCATTGTATTGTTGTGCGGTTGGCTTGAACCATTCATAGCTACAGCTACGGTTGGAGCTGAAACAGTTCCATTAGATGTTACCACAGAAGCACTGTTCATTGCAACCGGGGTTCCGGTACCACCGGCAGCATAAGTTGCAGCTCCCGTACCGCTATCGTCCACTCCCAAGTAGTTACCTGTTGGAGATGCTTGTCCTCCGGCATTCACTGCTTGCAATACGGCAGTTCCTCCTGACTGGCCTGTAGACCCACTGGTTGTAGCCGTGTGCGTGTGCTGAGGCATTTGCGTAGAAAGTAACGAAACAGAATTTGTTCCATTCATTTCTCCCAGTGTGTAATAACTAAGTCCGGCTCCCTGGCCGGTACCTACTGCTGTGCGTCCCCTAAGATCGGGTAATCCGAATGTAGTTTGACCGTTACCTCCATAGGTAGTGCCAAGAAGTGCGAAAAGAGCCTGGTTCGTGTTAATGGCTAATAATGCGCCATTACAAAAACTCCAGGATTTCGGTGAAAAATCTCCCGCGAAAAGGCGGATTTCTGCCATTGTTCCTTCCATAGTTTTCTTTTTTTTTTGGGTTAATAAATAATAAATAGTTGTTTTATGTTTTAATCTTGTTTTTTTTATTAATGATGAAATAGGTCTCCCGCTTTTATACCTAAGGCAAAGAGCTTTACTCCTGACATGTATCCTTCTCTTGTAGATAAAATATTTAAACGTATAAATTTTTTATCTCTACAAGCTACAATCAGCCCATACAAAGCATCTGCATGTATAACCGTTCCGGGTTTAACTTCGGGTGGATTATTTACATCTGCCGGGGTAATTTCAAGCAAGCGTACTTCCATTCCTCTTAATTTGGTAGAAGCACCATCGTACTTTGGATTGCTTGCATTAACGAGACTTTCTATTTCATCAGCGCTTTGTTCATCCCAATTAATGGTTAATTGGTTTGTATCTGGTTTTTTAAAGAACGAAACTGTTTCAGTACTTTCTTCCTGCTTCTGTGCCTTTTTCAGCACTTCTTCATTCAGTAAGTTGTTTAATATATTTACTACTACCAAACCCATTCGTTGGGTATGTAAACCATAGTTTTCTCCCGGTATTATTGGTACTTCTTCTTTCCATACAACGGGCCCTTCATCAACTTGTTCGGTTATTTTATGAATAACCACACCACCGTTTTTTTCTCCGTTTTTTATTTGCCAAAAAATGGGGTCAGCCCCTTTGTATTTTGGCAATAAACCAAAATGAAAATTACAAAAACCTTTTGGTGGCATTGCCAATATTTCATTTGGAAATGCCCATGGAAAACCAAACACCCAAACGGCATCGGGTTTTATAGCTGCCAACCACTCTTTTTGTTGTGCTATCCAATTTTTCTTTTCAAAGAAACCAATTGTACTTTCTGCAACACCTAAACTAATAAGTGGTTGTTTCAGTATTTTTATATTTTTTTCTAGTATCCCAACTCCTGCTAAATGGCCATTGTCTATTAAAAATTTAATAGAAGGAAAAGCCAGTACATCACTATTACAAACAACCGCTATATTCATTTACACGCCAGGATAGGGGTTGTACCAACCTGAAGAAGGCACATCTAAAGCCTCTATTAAAGTTTCGTTATTTGCATATAGTGTATTTAGCTCCTGCACTATTTCTCTTTTTATATTTTTACCATTAAAGGTGTTTTTTATTAAGAAAACTTTTGCTCCATCGCCTGATTCCTGAGATGACATATTTATTTTGCCTCTTTGTGAATGAATAGTTGTTTCTGCAATTGTTTGTTTGAGGTCTTTTAAGTTTTCGGTATGGGTTACTGCCTCCTGAATCAGTAAGCCTGTTTCATAACCTAAATACGGAAAAGGGTTCTCTGCCATTGCTGTTAAATCATCTAGTTGGCTTTCATCTATATCTGTATTGCTGGTTACTGTAGTATATATAGTTACTTCTTCGCCTGCGCTATCAAATGGTTGTAATAAGAATGGTAAGCCTATTAATGGAGTTGTTTTATGATAGCCTCTTTCCACATATTCTTTTAAAAATATGCTAGCTTCTTCTCCACAAAAAGTAGCAAAGATGAAATCGGGTTGAAATTGGTCTATGTACTGAAATGTTGATTTTACATCGGCTAAGCTTCCGGGTATACTAACCGGGGCAACGGCAAATGGCATTGAAGCATTTTCATTGGCGGCCTGCATACCCATTTGAAGCATTAGGGAGAATGAATAGCCTGAATCGTAAATGCCACTCATAAACATACCTTTCAAACCTTTACTTTGAACGCCCCAATAACCTAGTGACCATATTTGTTGCCAAACATGGGTTGAGTTAATATAAACATTGGGTTGAAGTAATCGTGCATCAAGTATATGTTCACCTATATTATTGATGATAACGGGTGTTTTTGTTTTTGATAGTTTTTCTGCTAAAACCTGTAATGTCCTGTTTGAAATAATGCCTGTTATTAAATCTACATTGTGGTAGGTAATTAATTTGTTAATGGCAGTTTCTGTCTTTTCTTTTGAACCTTCTGCAATAAATTCCGGGATAAATTCTATTGCATAATCTCCACTTGTGGTTAATGTTTTTAATCCACGTTTTACACCTTGTTCAAAGTCTTTGCCTACAGGTAAAATTGTTGAAGAGGGTATTAAAAGACCTATGGAGATATTTTTTGACATTTATTTAAATTTTATTTGTTCAATTGTTTGAGCTCAAATGTTCGTTAAATAAATAGTAATAGCAAGGGGGAAAGTACTCTTTTTTCGTAGTATAAATACTCTTTTTTAAAATACTGTTTTTCGATAATTAGCTGTTAAACAATTGTTTGTAATTATATTAACAATTTTTTAATCTTGAAAGCGCAGATTTTAATTTCTTTTTGAATAAGAAATAATATGCCTGAAATGGGGTGAAGTGTTTACTTAAAAAAAGCCATTAGCCAGTCATTTACTTTGCAGTCCATTACTAAGTGTATGCGATCGGTTGTGCCTTTATTATTTACACTATGGTAATAGTTAAAATTTAGAAACCAACATTCGCCTTCCTGCATCATTACCCGTTCTTTATTTAGATAAAATTCAAGTGACGGATTGGTGGTTATGGGTACGTGTATTCTTACCTCGCCATCTTCTATGGCTAATCCGTAATCTCTGTGTTCTTTTATATTGGAACCGGCTTTTAAACTCAATAACCTCACATCAATTTTATCGCATTTAAAGGTATTGATTACTTCGTTTAAATAGGTAGATTTTTTTAAATGAATGGTATCGGCATAAATACCTAAGCCTGTGGGGTCGGGGAATATACGGGTTGGTTCGCCATTTACTGAACGCAATGGAATAACGGTCCAGTCGCCAGTATAATATCCTTTATTAAAATGGGGTATCCATTCATCTTCTCTAAAATTATTTATCTCGTGCTGCATTTTTTGTGCATCGAAAACAAAGGGTAGTTTAAGTTTATCGGTCATAGGAAACAATAGTTAAATAGCCCACATACGCAGTATGTTGCTATGTATTTGTTGTAATGTATTGGCCTGCTCTGTTTGCTGGTTTTGTAATAGTGTTTCAATGCACTGTTGCATATCGAAAAGTATTTTCCGTTGCTCGCTGTTTTTTACCATGCTTTCTATCCAGCTTACGGCTACTCTTCTTTCTCCTTTGGTTACTTTTTTTACCTGATGCAGTTGGGTACATGGGTAGCATATAGCACTACCTGCCGGTAGCTTATATAGTTGTGTGCCGCTGGGTGTCTGTAGTTCCAGTTCTCCGCCTTCATATTCATCGGGGTTGTTTAAAAAAATGGTAATGGCTATGTCGGTACGCATCATATTACCCATTAGTGGGCTGTCAACATGCCAGCCGTATTCCATACCTTCGGTATATTTACTGAATAAAAACGGGTATACGTTTTTAATAAAGGTGGCATTTCTAAACAAACTACTTTGGTTGAGCGAGGTTAGTATAATTTGTTGTAAAGCCATTGATGTCTGGCTTTGTGCATCTATTTGCAGGTTGTTTTTTACTTGCTTGGCTGCTTGTGTGGCTGTTTTTTTTCCATTATCAAATGTTGCCTGATTGCTGATGGTTTTAATTTGTTGCAACTGTTCTGCGTTAAGCAGGTTTTCAATTGTTAAGTATGTGGCGTGTAACATAGGTATAGTATTTTGTTTAATCTCTTAACCATTTTAGCATGTATGGATAAGGTTTTGCTTGTTTAAGTGCTGCTTGTTTTTCATCGTAACATAAGCCTATCCACTGTAAGGTAGGTAGCCCTATATAATTACCTTGGGTATATAAATCCAGGTACCAGTCTGCTGAGCCTTTGTAACCATCAGGATGAAAAACAATTTTTGGGTCTAAATTTAAATAGGTAATGGCTGCATAACTCCATGCTATAGACATTAACTCTTCACCCATGGCTGTTTGCTCATCTTTAGCCTCTCCTAAGTTACCTCCCACTAATGTTCTTTCGTTTTTAGGAATAACAGCTAAATGGCCTGATTCATGTAATAAATCTCCAGGGTATAACAGTTTATCGGTATCTATATGAATGACGCCTTCTTTTATTAAAATACCGGGTAAAAAGGTAGGCTCATCAATTTGCATATAGTTTGTTTCAATTCCTATTTCATTGATAAAGTCAACTATTTTTTTTGTTATTGTTTCTTTATTGGGCATTATTTTTTTCAATTATAAAATCGTCAATTACTAAATAATCAAGCTGACTATTTATAAAAAAATCAATGGCTTGTTCAGGTGTTTCAACTATGGGTGTTCCTCGTTTATTAAATGAGGTATTTAATACAATACCATGTCCACATAATTTTTTTAGCGCACTAATTAAACGAAAAAAAACAGGATTGTCATTTAAAGTTACTGTTTGCACGCGCGAGGTTTTGTTTTTATGTACTACATCTTGTAATAACTCTTCATATTCGGGTTTAATGGTGTTAACTAACAACATGTAAGGCGATGATTCGTCATGCTGATAATAGGTAGTTAAATCTTGGGCTAAAATGGATGGTGCAAAAGGTCTGAAATCTTCGCGGTTTTTAATAGCTGAGTTAATAAAATCTTTTACTCCTTTGTTTAAGGGGCTGGCTAATATGCTTCTGTTGCCTAAAGCCCTTGGCCCAAATTCGGAGCTGCTTTGGAACCATCCTATTACTTTGTTTTGGTTAAGTAAACGGGCTGTTAACGATGCTATGTTTTCTATTTTACTAAAACGTATTTTTTTCTCATAGCTATCAATGGTTTTTTCTGTTGTTTGTTTCGGATAACTATATCCAAAATAGGTATGGGTAGGAAATGTTTTCTTCTCTTTTTGTAAAACCTGCAGCCAGCCATAATAAGCACAACCTAATGCCAATCCATTGTCGCCCGATGCGGGTTCAATGTACAGGTTTTTTATGCCCAACTCTCTTTTTATACGCACATTGGCCAACGCATTTAAAGCTACTCCTCCCGCATAACATAAATTGGTAACGGGGTGTTTTTTTGTTCGGTGGTATAGGGTATATAGTATGGCTTCTTCTAATTGTTGTTGTGCCCAATGGGCAATATTGCTATAGTATGAAAAATTGTTTTTTAGTTGTGTAAAGCTTAAAGCCGGATTGGTAAATTCTTTTAAAGTGCTTTCGTTGAGTAGTGCCCTGCCTTCTTTTAAGGTAAATGCTTTTAACTTAATGGCATTGGGTTTACCATAGGGAGCAAGGCCCATTAACTTACCGGCATCGTCCATATTGCCGAAACAGTAATTGCTTATAGCGGCATAAAAACCTCCTATAGAATGGGTGTTGGTAGAAGGTCGTAAAATATAACTGGGCCTGCTTAAATCTAATACGGAAAAGTCTTTGATTAATGAATTGAGTTGCCCTGCTTGGTAATGGTAAAAACTATCTTTTTCACAATATAATTTATTGGGATGATTAAGCATTTCTGCTTCGTTTAAATTAGCAGCTCCGGCTATATCATCGCATTGCTCATAAGGGCTGCCTGTACCGTCTAATATAAATACATGTGAATCGTTAAAGGGTGAAGTGCCTATGGCACTGTACGCATGGGCTAGGTGATGTGATATACTTACTACTGGTACTTTAAAATTGGCAGGAAAAATACGTTTGCCTTGGTATTGGGTAAGCTTAATTTCATCTTTTTCAAAGTTGGCGCACTGTACCACTAAACTTAACTGGTCAAGGGTAATGCCTGCTGCCTGTAAACAATATTTTATGGCATCAGAATCATTACCGCCATCATGCTTTACTCTGGTAATGCGTTCTTTTTCTATACCCACTAATACTTTACCATCCTTTAGAAGAACAGCGGAACCATTATGTGATAGGCCTGTGCCTAATATATAAACTGCCATTAGTTGGTGTTAGTTGTTTTTAAAAGGGTGGGGTGCTTGCTTAATTGAATTGTTTTATAGGTATGGTAATTGGTTTTTATCATATAGCATAGATAAATATTGGTTTTAACTAATGCGCTCAATAATTTTATTGTTATTTAATGGCTGAGAAAATAGGTGAAAAAAGTATTTCATGTTTATTGTTTTTTCATTTTGGTTTCAAGCTATTTGTTATTCATTTTTTTATAGGTAAGTAACACGAGAAATTGTTGTTGTCTACAGGTGTTCCTCTTTTATAAGGGATTACAAATGGTATATATTTAAATATTAGAAAATCGAAAATATGGGGTAAGCATAGTGTAATACAATAGGGAAAACACTCTTTTTTGCTAGTATAAATACCCTTTTTGCATGATGACGTATTTTGTTTATAGTAAACTAATTATTTTGCCTTGCATAAAATTATATAAGTGAATATATTAGACGTAAAGCAAATAAATATATTGAATGGTTTGTGGCAAAAGGCTGTTAATATTAAGTCAAAAAAGGCTGATTTTAGCTGGCATGAAGCGGTTAAAGTTTTATACCAGTTAAACATTGGTATGGAAGAAACTATACAATATTTATATTATAATAAACCAAGCTTTGAAGTGTTTTTAACTTGGGTGGAATCTAAGAGTACCAAAGAGGAAGAAACAACAGTTGCTCATGGGCAGGTACTAAGTGCTGATGATTTACTTTTTTGGGAGCAGAATGGTTATATAGTTATAAAACAAGCCGTAACGGAACAGCAGTGCATAGATGCAAAAAATGCGATATGGCAATTTTTGGATGCCAGTGAGTATGATGAAAACAGCTGGTATAAACCTCATCCTGCTAAAAAAGGTTTAATGGTTGTTTTTACGGAGCATGAGGCTTTGCAAAGGACGCGTAATTCGGCTCGTATACGCAGTGCTTATGAACAACTTTATAATAGTACGGATATTTATAAAACAATTGATAAGGTTAGTTTTAATCCTCCGGAAACAAACAAGTATAAATTTATGGGTAGCTCACTACACTGGGATGTAAGTTTGGCTTTGCCTATACCTTATAAATTACAAGGTTTATTGTATTTAAATGATGTGAGCGAAGAGGGTGGAGCTTTTCAATGTGTACCGGGCTTTCATTTACAAATAGCTGATTGGATGGACCATGTTCCGACTGGTGTTGATCCGCGTAGTTATGCGATAAGTAATTTAAAGCCTGTATCTGTTGCCGGCTCTGCAGGCGATTTTATTATATGGCATCAGGCATTACCTCATTGCGCATCGCCTAACAAAAGTAAAGTGCCACGTATGGTTCAGTATTTAACTTATTTGCCAAACAATTTAAAGGAGCAGGATAAGTGGATATAAAATGCATATAATGTAAAATAAAAAAAGGCTGCTTTTTGAAGGCAGCCTTTTTTATGAGTTAAGTTTATTTTTTTATTGTTTAACCATTCGTTTTGAGTCTATAACTGTTCCATCAACTACTAAAGTATAAACATATACTCCGGTTGATAAATCATTGGCAAAAACGGTTAATTGTCCCTGACCTTTTTCAAGTATATCATGCGTTTTAATTACTTTACCATCGGTGTTGGTAAATGTAATTTGTGCTTTGCTAAACTTGGCCGGAATACTGTATGCAATAACGGTACTTTCAGCAAATGGATTTGGTACATTTTGGTTTAAGATAATCACATTTTTATCAGTAATGGTAATAGCAGATTGTGTTTTGTCGGTTGTTTTTATATCTGCTTTACCTGTTGGTGTATTGATAGTACGTTTTAACTCTCTTTCTCTGCACTCCACTTTAATTTCGGTACAGAAAGTTTTGAAGCAACATCTTTCTCTGTCGCTGGCAAAAAGTGTTAAACATACTTTATAGGTGCCAGAGGTTGCATATTGATGAGAAGGATTTGAACCAGTTCCTGTTGTTCCATCTCCAAAATCCCAGAACCAAGAACCAATAGGTAGTCCAGTATAGAGAATATTGCTACTGAAGTTATAAATGCAATTACGTTCGTCTATGCTAAAACCAATTTCAGCATCTATTTTGCATTCACCTTCGCATGCTTTTTCTATTTTTAAGTCTCTGCAAATTTCACGTGTACAGCACTCTTTTCCATTAAATATGGTTACTTTTAAACATACTACATAACTACCGGTTGTACTGTAGAAATGGGTAGGGTTTAATTCTGTTGAGCTGTAGCCATCGCCAAATGTCCAGCTGGTTGAAACTACCTGATAGCCGGCAGGTAAGCCTGTAATATCGGCAGTGAAATTCACACCACAATTATTAATTTTAGCATCCATACCTAATTTAAAATCACAAGGTGGTATTACTATCGGTTGGCAATTACCAAACAAGGCTGTTGCCACACTGCCTGAGGTTAAAGTAATATTATGTACTCCGCTTCCTGATGGGAAGGTTTGTGTCCAGCCTGCCTGGTTTACTTCTGATACTGAATAGTTGCCCGGAGTAAGTCCTGTAAAGCAATAGTTACCTTGGTTATCGGTTACCTGTGTTGCTATTATGTTGCCTAAGTTATCTTTTAATACAATTGTCCATCCGCTAAGACCTAAGTCGGTGGCGGGGCTAACATTTCCATCGCAGTCTGAATCGTTTAGCTTGGTACCGCAAATACTGCCTGTTGTATTGCAGCAAAGTGGTGAAAGCAAGTTAGCTCCTGTTATGAATCCGTCTACTGCAAAACCCATGGCTACACCACCGGTATTACGTAAGCTTACTGTTAAGCAATGTTGGCCTGCGGTTAAAGCAAAAGTTGAGTCAAATATTAACCGTCTATTCCATTGAAACTGGTAGCCTAACATAGCTGATGCAATTTGGTTGCCATCTAAATAAATAATAGCACCATCATCTACTAATAAATCAAATCTAATACGCACATTGTTGTTTTGACAAACACAAAAGCAACGTTGAAAATCGAAGGTTGGTTGTGGTGCCGGGTTGTTGGTACCATAAGCGTTTGACTGGAATGGCGAAACCCATTTGGCATTAGGGAAACTAGCCCATGCTCCGTTGGGTGCTATATCCCAGCAAGGGGCAGGGAAGGTAATACCAGCCGAAGGTGGGGCTGCTATAAATGTCCAGTTGCTTTCAATAGCTAATGGTGTTTGGTAGGTAGAGGTACTTTGGTTAAAACCTGTACTAATGTTTAAGGTGGTTGCTGCACATGCTGACGATGAGCAACCCGTTTGGCCATAAACTGCTTGCGTTGCTGTAGCAATAAGCAATAAAATGAATAGTGAAATTTGTTTCATAAGTTGTGTTTTAAATGTTGTTTGTTAAATAATTTTTTTACTTGTTTTTGTGTTTTTGCAATTGTTTAATAAATAAAATGTTTTGTTTCTTTTTCGTGTTATGTATGGGTTGTTTAGTTACCTACTCTTCTTCGGATTTTTGGTGTTACTCCGTTAAAAACTATTTCAAACGTACTTATAGTTAGGTATTTGCGGCAATAGTGAAAACTCTATATGTATGCAGGAAAACACTCTTTTTTGATAGGGGAAACACTCTTTTTTTTAATGTGTACTGTTTTGGGACATACTTAAAAGAGTAGTATAAAAAACACATAAAATAAGAACAAGTTGGATGCTGCTCTTTTTTAAAATGGGTGCATGAAATGTATATGGAAAAGGTTATGAATAATAGAGTGCGCTTTACTTTAGCTATTAAAGAAAATTTTATAGTAGCCTTATAAAAAGCATAGCTTCAGGTATTAATATTTCAGTATGCTACGCCTTACAAATTCTTTTTTCAATTCTTGATGTCAACTATTATTTGGGTAGGTATTTCAACGTCTACATCACCTTTTTTCCAACCACTCCACTTAAACCTGCATAAAGGGTAGCTACTGTGCTTGTAAGGCATAACTTATAAATATGGCTGTAAATAATAAAAATTGTTTTACCATAGCTATAGTGGAGTGGTTGGGAAGGTTTTAGATTAACCTGATTTTTATTGCGCACAAGAAATAAAAAACCATATTCAAATACAATAGTAGAAACACTCTTTTTATGTAGGGAAAACACTCTTTTTTTAAGAGGTTATTAAAATGAAATAAATTTTGGACAGCACATAAATTAAAAAAGCCGCTTACTTATAAAGTGTATTTATAGGTAAACGGCTTTTGTTTTTGTAAGTTAATTATGATGTGGCTATAGCACTTAACGCTAAAGTAAGAGGTATTTGTAAAATAGGTACAAAACTATCAGTTATAGAATAGGCGGTTAATGTAAAAGTATACGCACCTTCATTTTGTAACGGACTGTTGTTTGTTATCCACCCGTTTATAGCCGTGGTTAACATATCAGCAATGGTTTTTCCGTGGTCAGCAACATTAAGTTCGGTTGGTGTAATTAAGAGCACCGGTAAGTCTACCGTGAAAGTTGTTCCCGGTATTACGTATGTATAATCACACTGCATTTTTATAGTGTATTGGGTAACGGCACTATTTATGTTTTCTGTTAATGCATCAAATAAAGCAAGTAATTGTGTATTTAATGTACGTGTTGGTTGAACCGGATAGGTAGTTGTTCCAATGGTCGCTATGTCTATAGTTTTGTTGGTGTTTAACAATGGAATTAATTTATTGTAAAACATAACCAATGGTGTTTGGTATATAAACAACGGATTGGTTGTTTGCCAGGTTCCATCATGGTTTTGCAATAACTCTTCGTTGCGTATTACAGCTACACTGCTCCAAGCATTTTGCGCACTTAAAATATCAAGGCCATTTATTACAACTGTTCTTGCAGCCACAATGTTCCTCTTTTCGTATAGCAAGTACACTTTGTTGCCTGAGTTGTCTAATTGATAATAAAGGTAAGCATGTGGTGTGCCTTTTACTGCTTCGTTTGTATAACCATCTATTGTTACTTTTATGTCGGCAGCATCTGATTGAGCATCGCTTGCAACAATGGTTATTACCAAGTATTCTGTTGTATCCTGTGCACTTTCGGTAATGGTATAGGCCAAAGTAAATGGAGGTGCGGGAGTGTCAGCAGGAGCTGATTTTAAAATAGGCGTTCTAGGGTTTACCTGATTTGTTTGTTTCCATTGTGTAGCTACATCATTCACTAAATCAATAAAGGCAAGCATGGCGTAACGTGCATTAATAGCCAATGGTGAAGATGCATTTAAAGTGGCAGGCGTTAGCATGGCCAGGCAATTATCAAAATCAACACTAATGGCCGGATAATTGCTTATAAATTGGGCAAGCGCTTGGTATAAAGGTAAGTTGTCTGTGTTGGCATTGGCATAAAAAGTTTGGTTTTCTGCCGTTACGTTAAACTGTATTTCTGTTACTATGGTATCTTGCGCGGCTGAGCTGTTTTGGTAGGTATAGTAGTATTCCCATGTACGTGCTTCGCCAATGGTAATTGGTATGGGCTGTGTTGGGTCATTAACAGGATAATCAAAGTTTTGTGCAGTAATAGAAGGTGGTGTTGGGTATGCACGCAACGGTATAGGTATAGTAGTTAAACCTACATCGCTCATATTGGTAAGCGGGCTTGGTTTGTCTGCTATTTCACCATCAAGCGGAACAATAAAGGTTAACCACGATGATGCTAAGTAGTCTGCTAAGTCAGGTATTTGTGTTATATCAAACTCTAAGTGGCTTACTTTGTATTGCATGTCGCCAAAAGAGAAACTACGTCCTTCGGCTGCATCTTTTGCTTCAAACATATAGGTGAGCCATGAGTTACCATTGGCAGTTGGAACCTTGGCTGTTGACAGTGAGTACTCGGTTGATTTAGGTACAATGTCTGAGCCTGCTACACTTGGATCCTGGCCTAACATTTTTCCATATAATGAAGGAACGTATGGTGCCTGTGGCGGCTCATTATTAACTCCCTGATATGATGAACTAATGCTTGCTGTTGTTTGCACTGATGCTACATAACGGTAAGCATTGGCCAGTTGTATTAATATTTGTTGTTTCCATTTGTCTTGTGCATTGCCAATATTAGCCGGGTTTTTTGCTACGCACGGAGGTGAGGTTTGTCCGTTACATGGGTCAATAATAAAATCAATGGTTCCTTCAATGGCTTCTGCTAAATTTTGTTTGGCATCTAATACTAATTGTAAATAATCAGGGTCGGTAGCAAATACATTTTCGGCAGTTAATAAAAATGCAGGTACTGCATAGGTTGGACTTAAAAATTTATCAACGGCTTGTAGGAACTGCTGACCCCAACTATCCATATCAATACTGGTGAAATTTTTATTAACACCACTGGTTGGAACAAAGGCTTTACCTTGCTGATAAGTACTTACTTTAGCAGAGAACGATTGTAAACTTGTTGCCAATGGAATAGGAGCAAAGTAATACATTTGCTGGTTATTGAATCCAAACTTAAGACCATTAGCCCCTGTAGTATCAAAACGTACCATCCAAATTGGAGCAGTGGCTGTCGTATCGCTATTGCCTTTGGTTAGGTTAGCCCCGGTAGCTGCTTTTAGTACTATGCCGGTATTTGGTTGGTTTATGAATGCTTTTTCAAACTCTTGTGCAAAGTAAGTAAGCGCAAGCATACTGTTTAGTGTGTTTTCTGATAGTGGTTGTATAACGGTATTGGCTAAAGCTACACCTGCTACGGTGGCAAAATTAGGATCTAAGTTAGCTACACGCTGCATGGTTAAACTGGTTAAAACCAATGAAATTTCGGGCAGTGTAGTTAAGTTAGTGGTTGTTATAGTATCACTGATAGTATATGTTGCTATAGCAGCTGGCTGTTGTCCGGCAGCTATTGCTTTGAGGTAAGTAATAATAGGATTGATAAAGTTGGTTAACAAATCGCTATTGGCAATGGTATGTTCAGTTGGTGTGGTAATAGCTCCAACTATTTTATCTTCTACCGTTGTTGTATAATGAATAACCATATCGTTGCTGTTAAGCTGATAATAGATATTCATGTATGTAATCAAGTCTATTTGCGCATTGTTTTCTGCTCCTGTGCCTTGGTAACGTACGGTATTGAAATTAAAGTTTAAGTTAATGTTTGGATTGCTGCCATTTAATTTAAATAAATACGATGCAGATACTGAAGGCCATTGGCTAAGTGCAATAATGGCATCAGCATATAACAACTGCATAGAAGCACTTAATGGTGTTGTACTTGCCGGAGGAATGTTTCCAAACATGTCTTGCCAGTTAAGTACCATTTGTACGTTTGTGCCTATACCTGCGTATGGATTAGGGTATAAAGGATCAGTACCTACGGGTTGTACATATTTGTAGTATGGTACAACTGCATTGTAATTCCAATATTCCACATCATCATTGGCAGCAGTATTGCCTGCTTTTGTATTGGCAATAGCTTCTTCATCCATTGAGTCTACTGGGCCGGCCGGTGTAAGGCTTATAAAAGCCGGTATAGCCGGAACTGATAAACCAATCAGGTTGAATTGTGTTTCTAAGTATACTTTATTTTCTGCCGGAGTAGGTATTGGTTGTGTTGGCGTATAATCGCCTGGATTTTGACGCGAAACCTGGTAACCTACATTGCCCGGTAATAAGGTAGCTACACGTGTTGTATATTGTTGTGCTGCCGGAGCATCGTCAGGCGATTGAACAAATACGGATGTGTTTGAAGTATCAATAGTATCGCCAATAACCACACCGTTTACAAAAGGATTGGTAATTAAATTATCGTAGGTAATAACCAATGTAAGGTTAGCCATTCCATTGCCTGCAAATAAAGTATCAGGTAGTCCTTTGTTCTCGCTGTTGTTATAGTAAAAATAAAAACCACCGCTGCGTACTATGCTGCATTCCCATAATAGTTTAATAAAATCTCCGGCACTGTTCAGTGTATTGTAGTTTCTTGCCGGAGGTGTATCAAGTGCCATAAAGTCCATAGCCATCAATGCTACCGGATTGGTTTCTGTTGATAGGTTGGCTTGTACAATGGCTGTTTTAAAATCACCATTGGCATCTGAAACATAACCACCTGCTGAATTTTGCGTAGGGTCAGGTTGATACAATATTTGAATTTGCTGAATGGTTTTTGTGCCATCGCTATCATTGTTTGTATTCAAATAAGTAAGTAACTCTTGTAGGTAAACAGTACCTGCATCATCAGCTCCTACCAAGTTATACATGTTGTTTGATAGTGGAGTTATTTGTCCGTTAACGG
Source organism: Bacteroidota bacterium (assembly GCA_040388375.1). Taxonomy (NCBI): domain Bacteria; kingdom Pseudomonadati; phylum Bacteroidota; species Bacteroidota bacterium. The sequence continues at coordinate 22,143 of JAZKBU010000020.1, forward strand.
CTGTTATTTTTTGCAATGAAAAATTAACGATGGTACCCCAAGTATAGTTTTTTACTGTTGCTTTGGTAGTTCCACTATCGGTTGTTGTTAGTGTTTTAACATCAAAAAGCCAGTTGCCATTTTCTGCAAAAATAGTTGTTAAGTTAGAAGGTAATTTCCACAATACAGGTTCATTGCTAACGCCTGTATAATAATCGCCTGGGTATTGCCATAAAGCTGGGCTACCTAATGAAAATGTTTGAGGAGTATCATTGTAATTAATAAGTGCACTAGGCCCTTGCGTTAAGGTTGGTGTAAAGTTGGTACCTGCTACATCGTTTATATGTTGTATCTCACTATCATCAATAGTAATGGTCAATGTATTGTTGGTTGAAGCAACCATGTTAATCCAGCTTACATTTGGGTTTTGTAACAACACTGAATATTTGTCGCCTTTCTTCAAGGTTGGAATAGCTATTTGCTGGCCGGTTAACAAGTACAATGGTTGTGTAGTTCCAACAGCTGCATTGGGTGGTGGAGGTAAGCGTAAACCATGTAACATAAAGCGTGAAGCCATGCCGGCTATTCCTTGAACACTTGCAGTTACTGCATTGCTCACTACATCACTCACTTTAGCTGATGCACTGTTTTGTGTATTTAAATAATCCAATGCTGCCTGTAATGCCTGTTTGGCCAATAAAGCAACAAAGTCGGTAAACATGAATGTAGGGAACGACAGGTTTGGTTGTTGTTCGTATGTCGGGTCAATTACATTGCTGCGATCTGTGTTATCATAATACTCAGCCGTAATGCCTGATTGGTAGTCAACACCGCTTGATGCGAGTATGGCTGTTATATCGCTGATATAATTTTGTGTACCTGTCGGTGTGTTTGTTGCAAAATTAACCGGAGTACCTGCGATACCATTCAGGCTGGTATTTAAAATTAATTCGGGTATTACAGGAAAAACAGCGGCATCCATGGTACCACTTTGTGTAGCATCAACTGCACTGATGTTTAGTTTAAAGTAATTGCTGAAGAAAGTTTTTATATCATCATGTGCAGCGTTTGTATAGTTAAACGGAGCCTCATGGTTTGGTCGTGTGTTAAAATAGCAAAGCAGGGTACTTATTTGTGCTGCTGTTATGGTTTGATTTTGAAGCCAGTTTAAACCGGTATTGTCAGTAGTGTTACCAATCAACGCATTGATAGCCCAGTACAATACACCTTCGGTTAAAGCGGAAAGACTATTATCTGCTGCATCTGTCCTGATGTATAGCATGGCTTCGTATTGAGGTCCTGATGCACCTGCTTCGCCTGATACGGTTAGTTGCGGAAAAAACAACAAATCTAATGGTACTTGTGTAGCCGGTTGAATGGGTTGCCATTTTAAAGTTATAGTATCGTTTGTAGCCATCATTATTCTTGGGGTGCTCATTGCAGCCACTTTTCTTGCTGCGGTTTTTGTTACGGTTTTAGCTGGACATAAGTTCCACGGAGCACTAGCCGAAGTATCATTACCAATGGTAAATGATGCGCGTATAGTAGCACTAAAATGCAATGATACTTTAATTGAGAATAAACCCAAGTTTATTTTAATGGTAAGCTTTACGGAAACACCTGCTTCAAAAGTTATAGGTATTGGCATATAACTTTCTATTACCATGGTAATGTAAGCATAGGCCATAATATCAAGTCGGGCTGATATAATAGCAAAATTAATTTCGCCATATATATGGCCTGTTAAACCAAATGTTCCTTGTATTTTATAATAGGTTTCATCGTGGCTGTTTAAAGTGGGATTGGCACTGAAAAAACCTAATACGCCTTGAAAAATACCAACGGCTGTTAATGAAAGTCCTGCCTTTAATATACCTTCATCAATGGTTTTACCTACGCCTAATGAAAGTCCTAAACCAAACTCTATAACAGGGTTAAATACTCCACAAGTTGTAGTAGGTACATTGGTTGAAGTGGCGCCACTTAAGTAACCAAAATAAAACCCACCGTAACCCACAAAAGGAAATACTTGTATAGAGAATGAACGAGAGAAATCGGTTATGCTGGCCGGGAAACCAAAGTCTAAATAAAAGTTACCATTGGTATAAATTTTTATACCAATTATAGGTAGTGTGATAGATACTTCTCCAAACTCCATGTGTCGCCATGCATCAGGTACTTGTAAGTCTAGCTGATACATACCTATGGAGTCGTTTATTTTTTTGTATAAAATTTCAAATTGTAAACCGGCAAATGCTTTTGCATCGGGGTTAACGCCTACCAATAAACCATACATGTTAGGGTCGTTAAATACTGCAGCTATACGGTAAAATTTGGCTACCGTAAAATCAGTACCAATAAGCCAATTACTGTTTTGGTCAAATACGAGTGTGCCGGGTTTGGTGGTGCCTGTTGCTGCAGGTACGGGTACATCTGTCGAGTTTTCATCGGACGAAGATGTAAAGGCATTGTTTAAGGCTATTATGGCCGCATCTACAGAGTCTAAACTAGCGGTCTCGTACATGGAAACATGCTGACCCATTGCTAATAATTTTAAGTCGAAAAACTCACTACCCATACCCGGTACCGGTGGCATTTTGGTGGCATCGCTACCTTTGCCATCTTTTTGTAAAGGAGAGTCGCTTTCAATTGGTAAGCCTAAGAATGTTCCGTCAAAATACATGTACACGCCACTGCCTGTAACAGAATCTTCTTTGGTTATTTTAATGCCTTTTATATTGATAAATCCTAAATCAACATTGATTGGAATGGTGGCTACAATACTACTTTGAGCAGAGTCTTTATAACGGGTATAGGTAAATTCAAATCCCGATAAATCAATGCTGTTTAATAAATTCCATGGTGCAGGTAAAGTAAAGCCCGGGCTGAAAACTCCAACAAAGGTGCTTATTAATTCGCCTAACGAAATCTTATCAAACTTAATGTCTATAATATCGTTTTTGGCATTGCTTGTATAGGTAATGGTACTGGCAAATTCAGGTAGATTTAAATATACTACGGTATCAGCAGTGCCAAATTTATAACCCACTATAAAAGTTAATCCAAGCATCTGGCGTGCATCGGCTGTACCGGTAATGGTACCCGATGTTTTACCATCGGCAAAGGTAATATCTACATTGGCACTTAACCTTAAGTCGAAAGAGCTGTATTGCAAATGCCAGTCAACATCACCTTGTACTTCATATATGGATGATTTACTTGTATCGTCAGGCAAAGTATCGGTAAAGCTTACATTGCTTATATTAGGTAAGTTATTGGTTACCCAACTTGGAATGGTATTTATACCCATGCCAAATGCTTGTAAGAAAGTAGTAGCAATATCGCCTAACGAAATGGTTTGATCAGTTCCGGTACTTGCATTGAAAATCCACGCACTTCCATCATAAGCGGCTGATATATTTAAGTCAACCCCTGTGTCCGGAGTACTTGGGCCTATGTGAAACGAACCTGCTATTTTTCCTGTGGTTACACCTTGTTGGCTGCTAACATCCAAACTCAGTCCGGTCATAGTAAAACTTAAGTCGGGGCTTGTTATAGTAAAGAAAACCCAGTTGGTAACTATAGCGCAATTGAGTATATAGTTTTTAGCGTTAGGGTCTATTTCTATATTTAAAACAGTTATTTCCGATTGCAGGTCAATACTCGTCCCGCTCCAGAACATGGTAAGTAAATCGCCTAACTGTATGGTGCCATCAATAAGTTGTACACTGGCTGTAAAAACAGGAACGTGTGCAACTACCTGTATGTTATTGGAGCCTGCAGGCCCTATGGTAAAATTACCTGTAATAGTAAATTCAGTATTAATACCTCCGGGTGTTCCAAAACCTGCAACCAGGGAATTAATATCAATACCGGTAACAGCTACACCGGGTAAAATTTGCCATATATAATCAGATGGTGTGCTAATATCAACCGCAATGTATTCTACATTGCCTCCGGCTGAATTATAGCTAATATCAATGGTTTTAAGGCCAAGTGTGGTTAAGGTGCTGAAAGGTTGTGGCAATGCAGTAGTAAGGTTAACACCTCCTACTAACTGGTAAAAGTTTGAAATGCTTGGATATGGTTCAAGAAAAGCGCCTTGAAATAACCAGGTATTATTGGTAACGGGATAACCCATTGTTACCTGTAGTTTTACTGCGGTATCAATACTACCGCCTAATAAACCAACTACCGGTACTTGTGCTTCTGCTACTGAAATGTTATAAAACGGGGCACCAATGGAAAACCAATCAACTCCGGGAAGCGATAACATCTGGTTGGAAAGCATAATGTTAAATGTAGAGTTGAGAATCTGGCTGTTTATATAAAAGTTGACTGAACAATCGCAGTTGGGTATTCCAAATGAATTGGTGCTGCCGGTTATTAATATGCTGTTTTCATCAGGCATAGCAATAACTACGTTGTTAATCACTAGCTGGTTATCGGGTACGAATTGCTTGTATGCACTTGAGGTAACAGGCAGGTTAAGGGCAGCCGTGGCATTAACAAAAAATAATTGTTGTTGGGTATTTACCTGTTGTTGTAAGCCGGTATATAATTGTTGTAATTGTAATGCGTTCATAGGTTTATTATATAATTATTGGCCATCAAGATTATTTACGAAACTTAAGAAATACAGAAGCCCTAAGAATAGTTTGTCTTGCTGCTGATTTTGAAAGAAATTGTATAAGTCGGTAAAATAGGGTCTGAGAGAACCTGCAGCATCAGCAGCCTTGTAAGCATCAATGGTTAAGGAAGCAATGGTATAAATGGGGGTTGCCTGGAGCCCCGGAGAAGGAGGATTTAAAATAAATGCATCTCCAAGGCTGGCGTTGATAGTTGCTGTTGAATCTTTGAATCCTAATACAGCATTATTGCATCTGGTAGCTGTGGGGCCATTAGGAGCGCTTAATGGCAAAGTAGGATAAACAATGCCTGCATCTTTTAATAAGTTTAAGTAAGGCTTATTTAAATTGAGCACAAGGTTGGCAGTGGCTTTCCCTTCTAATAAGCTTGGCAGCGAGCTACAGGCATACATATAATCAAATGCGCTTATAGGTAGGCCGCCCATTTTTATTACCAATATTTTGTTAGCACCACCGGCTCCCTGTAATGCCGCAATTTTTGCATCAAGGTCAGCATTGTCATAATTAATTACCTCTACATGATTGGCTGCTATGTCGCCCTGTATGGCAGGTAATTGTGTTACAATCGCATTCAGGTTTGGCAAGTCTGCTGCTGCACCGCTTAATAAGGTATTGAGTGCGGTATAGCTGGCAGCCGGGATGTCGGCAATATTTACAATAATGGCTCCACGCTGTAAATTAGCCAGTGTAGAAAAACGTTGTGTATATCTTACAGCGGTTATAAGGTCAAATAATACATTTTGAGAAAGTACTGCAGGGTTTGCATTGGTTGCCCCTGTAACATCACTTCCTCCTATTCCATATACAGGTAACAGGTTTATGGGATTTTCTGCACTGGTACAAGCAGCTATAATTTTTTGGTATGGCGTATATTTATTTTGATTGGGAGCTACAAAACTGGCCTGTGTAGGAGCTGCTGGGGCATTAATAAAGTAGCCTCTTTTTCTTCCATAAGTGAGTCCGCCCAAAGCAGCAACGTTTAGTATATTTTCTCTTGCCGGCAGGTCCTGTTGTTGTATTGCATTCTCCTGAGCCCATTGGTAAGGCTGAAGCTTTAAAAACAAATTAACATTCACACCCTTTGCATTCGGGTCATCAGGGTAAGGCTTGTTAGCTAAGTTTGTAGCGTTGCTGTCAAACCCCCCGGTAAAACCAAAATTAAGCAAAGGATAGTCTGCTGCATGGGCTTTGAAATAGGATAAAGGAATCATTGATGCTGTTGTGCTGGCATTCAAAGCTACGTTTACAGGTGTACCATTAGCGTTGGGAACAAATCCGGGTATTAGCTTGATTAACTTATCGGCAGTCAGGTTGTCTGCCTCGCCTACGGCATAAACAACATCGTAGTTTTGGTTAAAACCTAACTGTATAAGGCGCGACATAATTAATACGGTGTTTGACTGATGCCCCATACCCGGAGAATCAGCTACAAATACCCTGATTATTCTATTCTCTTCAAGCTGCAGAAAGTTGCTGATGAGTGTTTGTTGTTGCTGCAAACTTTCCGTAAATATATCGGCTACATTATCTAAAAGTGTTTGTATTGATTCAACTAAAGGTTGTTCGGGTATTGTATTCAATGGCATAGTGATAAGGTTTAAGATAAATAACTTAATTTTTTGTTTTAACTTTTTACGTACGATCCATACCAGCCTAAACTTTCGGGTTTTGCATCGGTAGCCGGGTTGCCAAATAGCATAAAACATATATTTCCTCCGGGAGGGAATGAAAGACTGAATACTTCTAAAGCAATATTGTTTATTTTCATGAGGTAGGCAGTTCCGGTAGTACCGGTTGCTTTTTGAAGCATAATGGAACCAATGTTTAATTTCAATACACCTTGTAAGCTAAACGAAGGTGCTTGAGGGTTTACACCGGGTAGTTTTACACCTGCCCATGCGCCTGTTGCACCTACGCCCCAAGCCATCATAAAGGTAGAAGTAAAACCTGCAGAACTAGCCAGTGAACCCAGTGTGCCCATGTTTAAATTAAATACCAAAGCATACCATTGTCCGCTTACATTTTGCTGTTGTTGTAAGTCAGGTATGGCTACACTTAAATAACCTTGCGAGGTAGGTGTGTTGGTTGAGTCGCCACTGGTAATACCTGATAGTTGTAAAGGAAAGTGTGCATATAAACTATTGGTACGTGGTGTACTTTGTCCTATATCAAAAGCCATTTGATCAATGTCGAACACAAATGTTTTGGTAGTGGGTGTTTCTAATTGAAAGGTAAGGTCTATATATAAATTGGAGTACGATAAACCTCTAAAATTATCTGTAGGACTATCGGGTTCTGCCCCAAATGAAAATAGATCAAAGCCAATTAAATTGGTATAGTTAATAAAGCCCCAGAATGAAAATTTTGAGATAACGGTATTGCTTGTTACATCGTTTTGCGGTACTACAGTAACAAAGGCGGTTTTTATAATTTCAACATCGGTTATAACGTTGTTGTTTACTAAGTTTAATACATTGTCTTCTGTATTGGTAAATGCATAAGAAGGTACACCATTGTTGTTTTCGTAAGTACCGGTCAGTATAATTAAGTTATCTCTATTGGTGGCATTTACTTTCTCGCCAAAAAGTTTATTAACCGTAAGGGCTAAGTAACTATTGTAATTGTATATTTTGCTATTGATAAATACGATTTTTAATTGCAATACTATAAAGTCATAATCAACCAAACCATTTATAGGCGCATTTGCTTTGTATACAACAGGGTCTGCTCCGAAGCCTTCAAAAGTGGGGTCTTCGTAATCAATTAAAGCAAACATAGAGCTGGTAGGTTGCATAGCTACTGCTCCGTTCACGTTGTTTACTATACTTATATCAATACCAAAATGGTGCGCATAAAAATTGTTTAAATCAATGCCGGCCAATAAGCCTTGCAGTTCTTTAGGAAAATCCTGTACACTAATATCAACACCTAAAGCTATTACACCATGCCAGTCGGCATTAGTGGCTATGTTATAAAAATTTGCATAGTCATTGTCACCTTGCACAGTGTATTTATCCATTCCACTTTGTATGTATTGTTGCAACCACATACTTAAGTTGGGCAAGCCGTTATTGCTTATATCGTTAAAAGTGTCGGGCGAGTTCCACCCTTGAATGTTTTGTACCCTATCAATTAGTTTGCCTGAGCAAAATTTAAATATCAGTACGTTTTTATATTTACCATTTACCTGCTCTGTGGGTACATTTAATAAAAATGGCCATTCAGCAATTTCCATTTCACTGCTAAAATTACTCAATACATAAGTACCATCACTCAGTTTTTCATTGTATGAAATAACCAGGAACAATTGGTTGGATTGTAAAGCACTTTGTAAGGTTGAACTTGCAGGTGTAAACTGTAAGTTAAATATTTCCGATAGTTTACCCTCTGCCGTTAAAAACTGATTGCTGGCTAATTGCAATGTTTCCCATACTCCATTTTGCGGATTAACATCAATATAAAATCCTTGCGGACTGGTAGAGGGAATGTTATTGCCACTTATTGCCCGTGCACTTAATAGCGTAGTAGGCGAGGCAGGAATATTTTCTGCACTCATTACTTGTGTAATAATGGCTTTGCGTGTGGGATTTAATATTTGTTTTTCAAATAAGGTAAAGTCAACATTGATACTTGGTGTTGCTGTTACAATGCCATAAGGTACCAATGGAAAAAATATAGTGTCTTTAGCGGCTGATAAAACACCCGAACCTGTGGTTAAATGTGTAAACAAAGGAGAGGTTGAATCTTTATCAGGCGCAAACAAAGCAGCACCTTGTGCCTGTGCATGGTATACTACCGGTGTAGCTGCGCTATTGGCCATTACTACTCCATTCCATGCGGTTATATAATTAGTATTTAACCACTGTTGAGTAGTATTGCTGCCTACTACATTTTGAGAAGCTTGTATAGGAAACTGAGGAGCAAAAGCGTTTTGATTGGTTTTATAATACAACCAATCGCCAGTGCCCGTTATGATATTATTATTGTCAATAAACTGTGGTGTAAAACTCACTGTTTCTGTTGAGCCTAATCCACACATTAATTGTATTTGGTTATTAGCATCAACATTTTGTTGATAGGCTGTACTTAATGTAAGTGACAAGGCTCCTTGTGGAACCATGTACCAGGTAGCCTGTGGGTCGTCAGGTGTTTGTTCACTAAAAACCAACATAGCACTATTTTGAGTAGGATAGTTTATGGAGTTATTGTAAACAGTAAAATTGGTATAAGGAACCAAAATAACCGGGTAACCAAAATTGGTTAGGTAATAAGAAGGCAGGGCAGATGTTCTGCTACTTTGCGTAAAAGTATTATACGTTTGCCCTAAAAAAGAAAGGTAAGAGTTTACTCCGGCCTTATTCAATAAATCGCAGGGATATATACTAGCCTGCATTTGTATTAAATCGTTTAAATTACCTGCTTCTATAAGCGCGTAGTTTACTACTGTTAGTACACCATTGTTTGCATTGTTATTAAAACAATAATTGTTGCTTACGTTAAAGCCAATAAAATCTGATGCGGCATCAAAACCTAAAATAAACCTAATACGACCCTGCCCTATTCCTGTTAATGGAATTTCAAGCCCGCTCATAATTTGCGAAGAAGAGGAAAGATTGTTTGGCTTAAAAGTATAATTGGTATTGCCTTGTTGATCGCTTATGGTTAAACAATTATTGGTGCTGTCAATGGTTAATGAAACATTGTTGTTGGTTATAAATAGGGTTGCAAAATTATTTCCAAAATTAAAATTAAACTGGCTTAAAACAGTATATACTCCGTTGGTTCCACCTGTTAAAATAAGTTGAGGAGTATTGGTTGTGGTAAGTACTACATTGGGATTGCTAAACCAAACTACGGAAGCAGATTGAAAGTTTTGCATAGGCCCCAGGAACGTATATACATTACCTACAAAAGTAGTGATGTCAATAGTTGGGGCATTTAATGCAAATAATATATAGCCGGGGTAATTAGGTATATCAGTTAAAGTTAAAGTGCCACCTGCCGGACCACTGGTATCCTTTTGTAATAGGTAAGCACACCAGTTACTATCGCTTGCAGCAATATACAATGAACTATTGCCCGATGCACTGTTTGAAAAAGTTAAGGTTGCCATAAATTATACTTGGTAAAGTCTGATGGAGGTATTGAATCAAAAAGGTATTAACTGCCAATTGGCACCTTGAAAATGAAAAGGTATAATGAGTGTTAGTTATGCGTGTACCAGCCTACTAAATCGCCTTTAAAACTAAAGCTGGTATTGTTTCCGGTAACGGTGTAAGTAAAGTCGCCTTTTAAGTTTGAAATTAAAGGAGAGTCGGTAAGGTTGAGTGTTAAGGTGCCATTAGCGGCCCCTAAGCCCGCCTTGACATCGAATTTATAAATAGGATTGGTTGCAGTTAAAGATTCTATACCAACTAAAACAGTAGATACATACAATGTGCATACTACAATTTTACCTGTTGAGTCTATAGTGTATTGAGTAAGTAAATCTCCAAAATAACGTTTTCCTTGGTATCCTTTTGGAACAATAGCGGGTTCGCTTTTTTCAGTTGGATTACTTTCTTGGGGTATTAATACTATAGGAATACCAACAAGAATAGTTACCATCAATACTTTTAATAAAACCAAACGGACTTTATTAAAGGCGTGTAAGTATTTCTTGTTGGATTCCATAAATAGTGTTTGCCTCAGGAAATAAAATTACCCAAGTGTTTTAATTACGACCAGGTAGCAATTTGCTTAGCAAATGCTGTTTCGTTTTTGCCGTCTTGGTCTGTTGCACGACCATTTGCAGTCACTTGTCCGCTATCAAAACCAAACTGAGCTCTAAAGCTAATAAGGTCAATTTGTAAAGACTGTAAGCCGGCTTTAAACTCTACATTGGTAGCTGTTGGTTGCACCGGTGAAAGTGTAATAGAACCTAAGTTACCAGCAGGAGAAGTAAAAGTAATAACTGCTACTTGCATACCTGACATAATTGATACTACCGTTGTTGACTGGATGCTATTTACTAGCATTGAGGTTTGTGAATAAGGATAAGTTGCCATAATTGTTTTGTTTTATATGTTTTAGTGTCCAACAAATATGTATAGCATATTTTACAATTGCATTAGGGAAAGTACTCTTTTTTAGTAGGAAAAGTACTCTTTTTTTTAGGGAGAAACACTCTTTTTGTAGTCAATATTAAATGGGTGTAAAGTTTATGTATTTAAATAATTATGCAAAGCCAAATTGTAAATGCAACAAGCAAATATTTTTTATTAAAATGTATTATTAAACAAAAAAAGCAACCCAACTTGGGTTGCTTTTTTATAGTTGTATGTAATAAGAGAACTTACTTATCAATAAACTTAGTGGCTTTCTCTATAGCTATTTCTTTAGTCTTCATAGCCTTTTTAAACCATGTTGGCACATTCTCGCCTAAGTTTAAACTTATCATTTTAAAAGCAAGCTTATTGCCATCGCAGTAATAAGACATCATTAATCCGGGAGTATATTCACTTCTCCATATTTTTTCTGATGATTCTATTCTGTTTGGCGTATTATAATAAACGCTGCAAGGGTAATATTGACCGTTTTCTACTACATAAGTTCCCGGTAAAGATACGTTAGTACCCGTATTTATAAATTGGTTTGCCCAGTTACCAAAAATTGTATTTAAATCAGGTGCAGGCGGGTATTTTTTATCGGCAGGCTGTACCCATTTACCGGTATTGCTAACCCATGCATGCATGGTGTCAGTATATCTTTTGGCATTGTTGTTAGCATTGGTACTTATAGTATTCACAACATCAATTACAGCATTAGCAGCTTCTGTTAACCCTTCATTATCGCCATAAATCACAGCAAGCATCATCAACGATTTAGAAGCCATCATATTTATCTCAGAGAAAAATACACTGACAGGACTATTGTTCATTTCCTGATCAATAATAGGTTTCACTTTGCTCATATATGAAAACCAATTGTCGCCATACCAGTAGTTAGGTAAGTGTTTACCTTGCATAGGGTATTTTGCAGGGTTTTGCATAGCCGGGCCACAAGGTCCATCCAATAATTTCTGCCATATTTCAGGCGACTCTCTTTTAAGATGAGTCATACCATCTGCAGTATAAATACCCTTTGCCCTGTTTAAAATATTTTCCTGGGTTGATATAATACTCATGTTAGTCATCCTGTCAAATAAACTCTCCCTATCATCAAACATTTTTAAGGTAGCAGTTTGCATAGCCTTCATTTCATCTAGTATTTCTTTAGCAAAATTCACTGTTTGCGAATGGTATAATCTAACAGCTACTGCCAGTTTCTTTTTATCGCCCTGAGCGGTACTTAATTTACTAATACTAGTAATATGTCCCCATATAATAGTCCATTTGGTTTCTATTCTGTCTTTTGCATTTTTGTAATCACGGTATTTTGCAGCTTGGTTAATACGCTCTGATTCTTGTTGAATTAGACTGGCCAACATATTAATACCACTTTGAATCTTATCTAACTGGCCTCGTAGTTCTGCTAAGGTTTCTTTTATTTTATCCAATTCTGCTAATATTCTATCCGTATCGCTTGGCGTGTCCTCAGTACCCGGAATACCCAGTGCACCCATAAGGGCAGATAAACCTTTTGTTAATACAGATCCGGCAAATCCCTGGATGGGTGCGGGTAAAAAGCTAAGTGCTTTTTCAATACCTTTTGCGGCAAGAGCATTTACGCCTTCTATTACTTTGTCCTTTACATCGGCAGGGTCTACAATTGATTTTGTTTTGTTGTTCATAGGGTTTTATTAAAGTTTTATCTATTATAGATTATATTGTTACGCATTATAAAACAAGAATATTAAAAACTCAAGAGTATTGTTTGGGGAAAAGTACTCTTTTTTAAGGGAGAAACACTCTTTTTGGGTTTTGCGTATTCAGTGAGACATAAAAAAGCCGCCCACCTATAAAAGTAATTTATAAGCGGGCGGCAGGTATTGTTTCAGGCTTAATTATTTAATTAACCTCCGGTAACAGTAGCGCTGTTAATAAACAACTGACCAGTTGCATTATTAGCCAATGTTACCTCAATAATGTTAGCACCGGCCGTTAATAATTTTGCCGGAATGGTATTGCTAAACTCGCTAAATCCTCCACTTGTAGGGCTTAAGCTCCAAAACGATTTACCGTTAACAGTTACTGCTGTTGGTGAATTAGCTACACCATTTACCAAAGCAGCTGCTAAATCCATTGAAAAGTTAACATCAACAGCTGATGATAAATCTACCTGAAAACGGATAAACCCATTGTTAACCAATAATGACCAGGTACGGTAATCAGAACGGTAACCGGCACCTTGGTATAAAGGTATAGAGAAGTTAGCAGTAGCTGATGGATTTGGTATTGAAAGATCAATGGTTTGTGTGGTTAATACCGCTTGGTCAACTGTTGCTGCATTGATGAAAAGTTGAGTAGTTGCAGATTGGTCAAGTGTTACCGTAATATTATTGTTACCAGCTACTAATAAGTTAGCAGGAATTACCCATGATACGTTGTGAAAATCTGCTTGATGGTCACTGTACGAATTAACAAATGCTTGTCCATTTACAGTAATGCTAATAGGGTTGTTAGCACTTCCGTTTACCAAGGCTGCACATACACTTAGTGTTAAAGCAACCGGAATAGCGGTTGGAAGAGAAAGATTGAATTGAATAAATCCTCCGTTTTCTAATAACGACCAAGTATTAAAATCAGCGCGGTAGCCAGCACCTTGGTATAAAGGAATAGAAAAGTTAGCAGTAGCTGATGGGTTAGCAACTGACAAGTTGATTGTTTGAAGGGGTAAAGTACTCATGTTTTTAATGTTTTAGTTTTGTTCTTACTCATAAGGCTTTTCAGATTACGCCCCTACTAAAAAACCTTGTAGGCAGGTTCGTTTTTTTAAGTGGGTTCTGACTCCACTTTTTTCAAAAGCTTTTTGATGGGACAAAGATGTGAGATAACCAGAGGGCAGGTAAGAGGATAAAGACCCATTTTAAAAAAAGGATATAAATGATTGTTTGGGTAGTATCTTAATATTAATGTCCTGTATTATTTTATCTGTGTAATGAGTACAAAATAGGGTAGCTATAAAGTAAGGTATAAATAGGGTGTATAGTTATGAATTAGTTATAAAAGGTAAAAAATACCAATTTTTACAAACAGGTATTTATACCTGTTTTGTTTTTTTAGCCAAGTATTTATATCTGTTTTAAACCAGCTTAGTACTATAGTTTGGTGTTTAGTAATTTGGTTTATTTATTATTGTGATGTACTATTAAATTATATACATTATGAAAAACATTTATTTAAGCATTTCAATTGTTATTTTCCTTTTTACACTGTTGTCTTGTCAAAACAAATCAACTGAAAAAACAACTTCGGGAACTGGAATGGAGGAGCCTTCCGATACTCCTGGTTATGAAGGTTACGCTGTTCGTTTACCTTTAGACTCAGCTATAGATTATATAAAACGTTATGGTGAAGTATGTCGTAGTAAATTTGATGGACAAGTACCTATTAAAGCTTTTACCATACATTCGGTTGATTTGTTTGAAGCCATGGGAATGCCCGCTGGAATGCGCGATTCTACCGTGTGTAAATACAAAAGAGTACGTGCGTATTTGGGTATAAACTCGCATGGTACATTTAAGTTAATGATAGTTCCTGTGCAAGAATTAACAGGAGTAACACCAGCAGACAGTGCTGGAAGAGATACTATATTACAAGATGACAATGGGCGATATGTGTTGGATTTAAATGCGCCATGCCCTGCCACTTGTGATTTTGCCAGTGAGCTTTATAATGCAAGTAATTAGTAATGAGTTTAACAAAATTCATTATCGTCTTTTCTCATCTCCCAATCTTTATTACTATGGTTTATGCTATAGTACATTATAAAAGATTAGGGAATGAGTTAAAGGTGTTTTGCTATTTTCTTTTTTTATCAGGTATTATTCAGTTTGCTTCACTGGCCTGCTGGTTTTACGGAGCCAATAACCTTTTACTTTTGCATATATATGTGGCGGTTGGTTTTCCTTGTCTGGCTTGGTTTTATGGAAAGGTATTGCATAACTTTATACATTCAAAACTAATATGGATAGTAACTATTGTTTTTTTACTTTTTACTTTATCCAACTCCCTGTTTATTCAAAAAACAAATAAGTTTAATACCTATGCTTTAACAGTTGAAGCTATTCTTATTATTATCTTATCGCTTTCAACCTATATGTTGCTGTTAAACGATATTGTAAAAGAAAGACGAAAACATACCATAAAAAGCCTGAATTGGATTAATTCAGGCTTGTTTATTTATTATTCATCGAGCCTGCTTATATTTTATTTCAGCGCCATTATAAGCGATACTTTTCCTAAAATTTTAGTGCGTTATACTTGGGCCTTTCATTCCTTCTTTTCAATGGTCATGTATTTTTGTTTCTTTGTTGGCTTATGGAACAGACCCAAGCATTAGATTTTATAAATACGCTGCTACCACTGGTGAGCACTATTTTTATTATTGCCGTAGGTGTGGTTATGCTTAACCAGCACTTCCGTAAAAATTTGTATCGCCAAAAATTAGCGCAGGAAGAGCTAAAGAACATCCATCAACAAGAATTATTGCGTTCAAGCATTCAAGTTTTAGAAACCGAACGCAAACGCATAGCACAAGATATACATGATGAATTAGGAGCGGTACTTTCTATAAGCCGCATGCATGTAGTACAACTGGAACAACTGCATAAAGAAGATATTGCTTTATTACCCGCTTTACAAAATGTACGTAATTTAACCGAAACCGCTATAGCGGCCATGCGCAGAATAAGCCATGAGTTAATGCCATTGCAATTGGAAACATTTGGTTTAATAAAAACATTAGAAGCCATGGCTACGCAAGCCAATAAAACAGGCGAAATAAATATAGAAATAATAGCAGCACCTGATTTGCAAACATTGGTATGGCCCATAAAAATAGGTTTGTATAGAATAAATATGGAACTTATTAATAATACTTTAAAACATGCACATGCCAAAACAATACAAATAGAATTTAGTAGTAGTAATAATATAATAACTTGCCAGTATAGCGATGATGGAATAGGGATAGTTGACAATGGTGTAACTGACGGCTTAGGACATAAAAGTATGGAGGGGAGAGTTAATTCACTAGGAGGTAATTTTACAATGGGCAATAAAGAAACAGGTGGTTTTTATGCCCGTATTGAAATTCCTATAGTTGCTTAAAAAGAGTTAAAGTATAGATGAATGGTTAATAGATAACAAAGACACAAAAGTATGCAAGACAAAATATACATAGGATTAGTGGAAGACCAATTTTTGTTTAGAGAAGGCATGAAAGCCATTTTAAGCTCATGGCCTAACATAGAAGTGGTTTTTGAAGCAGCCGATGGTTATTCTGTAATTGATAAGCTGGAAGCAAGCACTATTATTCCGCATGTTATGTTGGTTGATTTATCATTGCCAGCACTAGGTAACAAAGAGTTTAGCGGTTTACATGTTACCAACGCCTTATTAGAAAAATATCCCGATATAAAAGTACTTATTTTATCGGTGCACAAGGATGAAAATTTTATAGTACAACTCATAGAGCAAGGAGCACATGGCTACTTGGTAAAAGACAGCGACCCGCAGGAAGTATATGATGCCATCACATCAGCACATGAAAAGGGCTCATACATTAATGAGCTTACTTTAAAAGCCATACAAAACAATTTAGGTAAAAAGGGAAAAGCCAAGCGTATGGATATACAGATTACCAAACGCGAAGAAGAGATTTTGCAATTGGTTTGTCAGCAACATACTGCCGAAGAAATAGCCGATAAACTTTTTATAAGTGTAAAAACAGTAAACGGACACCGTAATAATTTACTACAAAAAACAGGCTCACGCAATGTAACGGGCTTGGTTATTTATGCTATAAAAAACAATATAGTTAATTTGGTATAAACCCTATTTTATTAAAACACCCTTATTTATTCTTGATGCCTACGTTGCCAGAATAAACTATCGGGCCAGCGTTGTTCCGCATTATAATGCTCATGTAATTTTATATGGTAATGTACAAAAGCATTTTCCATAATGTACTGATAAGTTTGCAAT
This sequence comes from Bacteroidota bacterium, assembly GCA_040388375.1. Taxonomy (NCBI): domain Bacteria; kingdom Pseudomonadati; phylum Bacteroidota; species Bacteroidota bacterium. The sequence goes on from JAZKBU010000020.1 coordinate 38,899, forward strand.
GCATCAGGCTTCTGAGCCAAGGTATCAGCCAATGCATGTGCTCCATAATACCCGGCTGCCAAAGCCGAAGTAATACCATAAGAAGAAATAGGGTCAAAGGAGTAAGCGGCATCGCCTATAGCAATCCAGTTTTCGCCATAAGGTTTTTGCATACGCGTACTATTGGCTGCATGTGTTTTAAGTTTAGTTATTTTATCGCTTGTAAGTGGTTTACTAAATAACTGCTTAATTAAAGTTGAGCTGTTAACAGCATCACAAATAAAAGCTTGTTGCTTGTCTTTTTCAGGTAGTAAATCCATATCGGTAAACAACATAACCGATAGCTTACGTTTACTCAAAGGTGCCGCATAAAACCAACCATTTTCTATGCTTTCCGTATATACAAATTTAGGTATAGTTGTGTTTAGTGTAACTTGAAAATGAAGAGCCGCTAACTGATCCAGTTGTTCCTTTTGCCTGCCCAGCTTTCTGCATACCGATGCTTTACGTCCGGTAGCATCAATAATAAAATTGCAGGAAATAGGGAGTGTTTCGGTTTTTGATTTAAGCGTAACGTTTAACTTCTCTCCTTGCGATACAACATTATGAAATGCATAACCGGTTAATAAACGTGACTTGCTTTTTAAAAGCAAGTCACGTAATTGTTCTTCAAATAAAGGCCGGTTCAGTAACACTCCCTGGTTATGTTTTTGAAACAAAAAGAGCTTTTCTGCTACTTTATTATTTCCCCATACTGATTGGTTGCCGAGGTAATAAGTATGTTCTTCATTGTCCAATAACTGTTGCAAGCCAAGTTGTTTAAACAAAGGCAAAGCATTGGGCGGAAGGCACTCTCCGTAATGGTGGTAACGCCCTGTTTTGGCATCTACCACCAAGCATGGAATATTGCGGGCATTTAAAGTAAGTGCTGCCGCAATACCTGCCGGACCTCCGCCTATAACTATAACGGGTACGTGTTCCTTAACGTTCATCTCTGCCAAAGAAAGGTCTTCTCTTACCTTTAGTTACACCACCTCTTGCCAACAATAATTTTTCTTCTTTTTCAGTTACTCTTTCTGCATAACGTACTTGTTGCATGGTTGCATCTACTGTGGTAAAAGGCAGTTTGGTTTCTTTCCATACCTTGTTAGGTAGCAACTCATTTTTCTGGTTAACAGTTTCCTGTTCTACTATCAAACCAAGGTCGTGCCACTCACTTACCATGGAGTTTATTTTGCTTAAGTATTGCGTGCTGAACTGGCGTAACCAATCCTGCCTGTAATCAAAATGTTTTAAGCGCTGGCCTATGTTTACATTGGCATCGCTCATACGGTTATAGCTGTCTTCGCTTAATATTTGATTAGGTACTCGTGCTGCCCAAAACGAGGGTAATGGCAAATAAGTTGTACTGTCGTAACCTGATAAGCAACTGGCTTCATCTGTTTGCCAAGGCACGCCTAACCAACGGGTTAATGAACCCGGTCCACTGGCCGAAATAGGTCCGTTGGGGCCTAGCGCTATAGCCGGACTTAACAAAGGGCCATAATTTAAATTTGGTAATTCTCCTTCGGGTAATACATTTAAACGGAATGCTTCTTTCCACATGCTTTTATTACGCATAGGCCAGGTTAATTCTATACCGGGATGAAAAGGGCCACCTAAACATTCTTCAAAAGGAGCTACGTTTAAAGCATCTATTTGTTGTTGTGGTGTAAGTGCATCAAAGGCAGTAACAGGTTTTGTTTTTTTAGCTATAAAATCGCCATGTGCCCATTTTTCGAACCATTTGTATAGGGTGCTTGTCAAAGGCAAATTATCTAAAGCTATATTGGTATAATCGCCAAAACCATCACCATAAAATGGAGGTACTTTTTTAGGCTCTGATTCAGTACTGTTGGGGTTGCGTAACCAGTTAAATACACGCATTCTTTCCGCTTTAGCTGCATCAGATGGGTCAGCCAGTTTGCTTAACAATTCCGGATTGGTAAAGTCGGAGGGAGAGTTTTTACCAAACAACATAAAGAAACCTTGATTAACCCATTGTGTATTGGTCATACGTTCCAATACGGGGTATATATGTTCCCAAAAATTAACTGCTTTAGCTGTTGGGTCCGGGTAGTTAAATTGTTCAATAAATAAATTCAATACCACATCGTACATAGTTATAACACCAAACAAGCCGGGTGCAAAGTTGGGCGGTGTAACAGCTACCATAGCCGGTTCTGCTTCAAACTTTTTACCTTTAATAGTTACGGTAGCCCTTATGGTTCCGTCTGATGTGTCGTCATGCCAGCCTACGTTATTAGCAAATGTAGTTGGCGGTTCATTGTTATACGATGCAGAATGACCATCGCCTCCAAAAAACAATAAGCGTCCTTGCGCATCGGTTTCTATTTTACCCAATGGAACAGGTATACCATAAAAACTGCCACCTGTTAATGCATATTGTGGTTTGTCTTTTTGGTTTTTACCACTTATTTTTTTAGTACTGGGGTTTATTACCAGTTCTTTTCTTGCATCACCGCTTACATCGCCATTCCTGAATTGCGATGCAATGGCATAACCTGTTAAGTCAAGTGCATTGTTAAACTCATACCAAGCCGATTTAACGTTGGCTACATGCACGCGCCAATCAATAGTGGCTTCTGCTGCGGTCAGTTCTTTAATAACTTGTCCTGCTGCGTTAAAAGCATAAATACGAAAACGGGCTACTTGTTTTTTTACTTTACCTTCTTTGTCTTTATATCCTCCTGCAGGTTTTTCTACCGTACCGGGTATATCAGAAGCAAAGAAATATTCTTGTGAGTTTCCTATGCGTGCAATACCCACCGGTGGGTATATGGCTACGCTGTGAATAGTTTCGTTTTTAGGCATGGTGTATTTTGAATAAGGTTTGTTGTTTATTTAATAGCAACGAACATATTGAAATAGCACGACTAAAACCTAGAGTAGAAATACCCTTTTTTCGTAGGGAAAACACTCTTTTTTTGAGAGTAGGTATAAGTTAGAAGTAGTATTTATTTTACTAACAGTAGATTTTTGCCATTACTACTTTCCTCAGAAAACTTATGCACTGGTGTAAGTGCCATATAAGGTATCTCCTTCTTTTTGGGCTACGCCTCTATAAATGACTTTATTGTTTTCCCAAACAAGTGTATAAATATCTATGTAAGGGTATTTTGATATTTCTAATGTAGCTTGTTGTAATTGATTGTTATTTCCGGACCAAGTATCGTGATAAGTTCCGATGAATTCATCATCGTCTTTACTGATGGTTTTTCTAACTGCATGACTTGAAAAATAAACATTACAAGTTTCGTTACTATTGTTACCCATCAATACCCCTTTCCTCAACTGTAATTTAAATATTCCGTGTTTTATTTTCATTTTCCTCTACCTGCTTTTATAATTCAAATGTAATAAACCACACTTTGGCCTGTCAAGAGTATAAATACCCTTTTTTCGTAGTATAAATACTCTTTTTTAAGCCTGGTATAAATAAATAAGTCCGGACAGATTTATATCTATCCGGACTTACTTTACTAGTTTGTTCTATACTTATTAGTATAAATAATGAGGCATCCAAAAAGAGTAATCGTCTACTTCGCCATGGCGTATAGGAATATGTTTGTCTTTGTGTTTGGTTTCTGCATAAGGAAAAGTTTTTAAATGTATCCTGTTTCTTAAACTGTTTTCTATAATGGAATACGACATCACAAAATTATCGTAACAACCCAATGTCCTATCGGTAAAACTATGTGGGTCTTCATATAGTTTATCAACCCATTCCAATAAGCTACCCGGGGGTACTAACCAGTTCAATACTGGTATGCCCATTTTTTCTTGTTTTTCGCGTTTAGGATGTAGTGTTATATTAAAAAAATCAGTTTGCTTATTGTGTTTTAAAAAATGCTCCACACTTACTTCCCAATCGCTTATTTTACAAGCAGCAGCCATATATACTATTTTGTCTACATATATGTTGGCAGGTAGTTTATCGCCATAGTGTTTAAGCAATTCATTCATTACCATAGAGCCCATACTGTGGCCGTATAATGATATTTGAAAAACCCTGTTCGGATATTTTTTAGCCAGTTCTATAATGCTTTCTACCAACAAAGCAGTAGGGCCTGAATGGTCCACGTTTTTATATTCTTCTAACGTCATGGCAATGGCTTTTTTTCCTTTCATGGTCGCAGTATCTTGTCGTATCAGCGGTTTAAGGGCATCGTAGCTAAACTGCTCGCTGTTCCTGAACATTACTTTGGTTCTGCGGCTCATGTTTTGCCAGGCAGGTTTACCCAAGGTAGCCACTGTTGAACCTAAAGGAATGCTTATAAACGAACCAAAGAAATTATACGCTTCATTAAAGCGCCTGATGCTTTTATAAAATACGGTATCTTTAGTACAGGTATGTATACAACACTTGCGTGTTCTGCAACAATTAGCATTGCTATCGGCTAAAATACTATTGGCATTTTTGATGGAATTATTAGCCCAAAAAGCTTCTGACTTGGAGAAAAGATTTTTCCTAAGCAGGCGTGGAGAGTAGATGACTGCATTAGCCAGATCTAAACCCAGGTTAAGCGGAAAGTTAAAGGCTCTCAATAAAGTAGGTTTGGCATAATATCCGTTTTGTACTACGGTAGCATATTGCAGGTAGCTGGAAAATAAACCTGAGCTCCAGTTAATAAATATGGGAAATACAGATGAGTCTGTTTCCAATACTTTCCTGTATTTCATATAGGCTTCCGTACGTGATCCTTTTTTACTGGCGAGCCCGCCATGTGCGTACAGCATTAGCTTAACGGTATCTTTATTAGCGGCATCATTTAATTGATACTTAGCTTTAATGGCTCCTGTTATTCTTCCTAAATGGGCCAGCTTGTATACATCGTTATTCCTTACATAGCTTACCTTTTTAAAAATAAAACCACGGTCAGCAAAAAAGTCTTTGGTAAACGGATTGATAGGATGTCCCCTGCGATTAACCTGAATAACATGGTTAAAGAAAGAAGCATGGTAGTCTATTTCTTTAAGGTCTTTTTTATAAGCCCGTGCTTGTTTCTTTTCCAACTTTATCTGTTTGGAAGCACAACTGCTAAAAAGCACATAACAAATAATAATAGCAATATAACAAGGAAGTAATGTTGTTTTCATAGGATTGTTTGTTATATCAAATTAACTGATTGCTTAATGTAAATGCAAGGGACCAATGACGAGAACTATTTTTATACACTGATTTACAATGCTTCTCTATTCAGCTGGTCTGTTGCTACTTCTATTAATTATTAATGTATTTAGTATAACCTACTCTAATCGTTGGTATTATATTGTCGTTAGTACTATTATATAATTTAAATATATCCCCATTTACTGGGATAGCACCTAAATCAACGTTAATCATATTGTTTTCACCAAGAGAAAATTGCATCCTACAACCAAAATCATGAAATAAATAATATGAATTGGATTTGTTAAATAAACTTTTTACTTCACCTACGCCTGTTAAAAAATATATATAGTTTAAGTTATAATATATACTAAAGAGGTCTTTAGCAATAAGTTTTTCAAATCCAATTTTGCCATGAAATATTAATGAATTGGTATTGCCTATTATTTGTGTGTCTTTTCGTAACGGAAAATCTTTATACAAAATATTTAAATCAAAATTGATAGACTGATTCATGCTCCCTTTAAATTTAATTGGTTGAATGCAATTAAATTTAAAACCTATTTTACTTGTTTCTACTAGTAAAAGTCTTAATGCATTATTTTCTAAAGACGTATCAATTCCTGCATTTCCGGTAAATATTTTAATAGAGTATGTGGCACTATCTTTTTGAAATTTATTAGTTAGAAGAATATCGAAATTAGGAATAAAATTCACATTATTATTTCCTTGAAACAGGCTTATAAAACTTGCGTTTGATTGGAAGTTATCGATTAAATTAGTATCATTTTCGCTTAGATTCATTTCATTTTTCATCTTTTCATTTATAATTTTTTTGGAGTTTAATAAATTTTGAGATGTTACATGTAGTGCATTAAAAATGATTAAACATGTTACTATTAAGTTTTTTTTCATAGGATTTTTGTACCTACTCTTTTACAGGATTTTCGGTTTTACTCCTTTTGAAATTATTTAGTTATTTATTTCTTGTTATTTAAAGCACTCAGGTATTCAAAAATTGCAATATCAAAACTGATGCTTACAAAGCCTTTATTCGGGCTTAATGAGTAGGGTACAGCATAACTAACATTAAAATCAAGTCCATTGAAAAATGTAATTCCTAAACCTGTTCCGATAATTGGTGTAGTAAATTTATCTGCACTGTTTAATACAGTTATTTGATATAATAACCCTGAACCATAAAGTAGCATATGAAAATTATTAACTATTGGCTCGCTGTTTATTTTAGCAGCCTTGTTAATACTAAGTTTTGGGTCGCTGCTAATTATTCCATGATTAAAACTTCTGCTTCTATTCCAATCCTTGATATTCCACTTTAGTCCAATTTTTTCAGATATGAATGAACTGTATGGCAAAGAATCGGCCTTGTCTGGGCCATTGCTACTAATGAACTTTAAATTATTTCCGGTTGAAACATTATGATTTGCCCCAACTGTGAAAAACAATGAAAATCTTGAGTGCTGGTTTTTCGCAAACTTATTATATATACCAGTTGCGATTCCTTCCACATCAATTTTTATGTTATTATCCTGTTTGTTTATCAGTGTGTATTTGTCCACTGATGTTGTTATGGCTGTTACTACTGCTTTTGTTCTTTCATCTCCATAAGTTTCACCAAGTCCCGTTAAAAATTTAAACATATAATCATAAGATTCTACCCTGTCTAAATTGTTTATAATATCAAGTAAGGGTAAATAATTTCTTAAACTGCTTATAAGGTAATATAACTTCTCTTTATCTTTGTTTAAGAGGTGTAATGAATTATTATATAAACTATCTGATATGGCAATAGCAGCCTTTATTATTTCAACATATTGCCCGTTTCTTTCATTGTTTAAAGTAGCTAATACAGGTAATATTTCTTTTTGTATGGTATAAGATAAATCTGAATATTTTTTTGCCCATACCGCATTGTTTTTATGGCCAATATTTACAAAATACTTGGGCATGTTTTGTATTTGCTCAATTACCTTTTTTTCCATTTCAAATAATTCTTTATTATTTGAAATGTTAGTAGGTGATTTGTCAATTGTTGTAACATTGAATTTTAATTTTTCAATTTGGTCTTTTAGCTTATCGGCAGATGTAAATTTTGCATTTGTAAATAATGAATCAAGTGCATTTTTATTGGAATCTTCATATAAGTTTTTTATATCTTTAAAAATATTGTAATAACTAAATAAAAAAGTAACTATAGTATCTGCTTTTTTGCCATAATTGTTAAGCGTATTGTAAATATAATTTGTGCCTAGTCCTTTAAAATACTTGTACTTACTCAGCGCATCATATATTGGATTTTGGTTGTTTTCAGATTGAAACAACCCGGTTGAGGTAACCTGCTCATTCCTGATACATACATCATAAATTAAGTCAACAAACATGCTAAGTGCAGTAAAATATTCTCCATTTGATTCCTGGTATTTTTTATCTGATTTATTCGTTAATAATAATAACAACTCCGGCTTTAATAAATACTTATCAAATTTTGGTTCTTCTTTTTCTGTTGTAGAATTAGCGTTATTTAATGTAATTGAGTTTCCATCAATTTTATTTTGAGCAATTTTATATTTTACATTACCCGCATCTTTATACTTGAATTTTTCTTTTAATTTTTCGGCATTTGCTGAATCTATCTGAAACAAGAAAAGTTTGAATAATTCTTTCTCAGAAGAGTCAAAATTATTAAAGCCTTTTTTGGACATATCTTGTAAAAGATATTCTGCAAGACCATAAACTAAAAGTAATTCTGCACTATTCTCCATAAATTCTTTAGAAACAACTTGTTTATTGTTTTCATTAAACAACAAGTTGATACTTTTCTCTACATATTGATAGAAAGCATAACTTCCACGTTCTAATTTATTTAGAATAAGCCTTTTCCCTAATTCAGTTTTTATTTCCCCTTGTTTTGTTGAAATAATATCAAGTATTAATTGTGCATCTAATTGCCCTTGTTTATATGCTAAACCACCAGCTCCAGTAGTTAAGTTTGGTCCAAATTGAGCCTTAGCATTTATCAGAATTAATATTCCAATGATTAAGGTAATTATTTTTTTCATAGGATTTGTTCACTTACTCTTTTACAGGATTTTCGGCTTTACTCCTTTGAACAAACAACACACTGCAGGTATTCTAACTAACTGTAGTGTGTTGTTTGTTCAGTTATATAGTTAATTACCAAGAGCTATTTAGCCAGTGGTAAGTGTTGCTGGTCAATTGTTTTTAGCTTGGTTATTAAGCTTAAGTTATTACTGAATAAATGGCTTAGCGCTAAATTATATCCTGCATTGTTATTGTTAAAATCAACAGTATTGTGGCAACCAAAGCAGTTAAATGATATAGTAGGTGTAGGTGCTTTTTTGCCTAAATACTGTATATAGGTTTCGGCTGCAATATTACTAAGGGCACGCGAACCACGCAGATTTGCTGCATATAACGAACCAATGTTTGGGTCATTAGGCGTTAAAGGTGCTGTTACAGGATTAATCCAAATAGAGCCAAAGTATTCGTAGTTGCTCCATACATCGCTGGTGCTTAACTGTGCAAACACACTGGTATTTATACTGTCAATATTTACTAAATTAGTTGAATCCTGTGATTTTGCAGCCTGTGTAATACCTATATATTCAGGTTGTGTTCCATGGTCAAATAAATGGTATATACTTTTAAACGGCCCAACCACTCCTTTACTTTTAACAATAGAACAAGAATCTAATGGTGTATTTGCATTGTAGAATAAATAATCGTTGGTGCTTAATACTTGTGCAGGGTTTGGTGTTGAGTCGGTTAAAATATTAGCCGGCCACTGTGCAGTAGGAGCCGCATTTTTGTGTTCAAAAGTAGCCCAGATTAATTCAGGGTGATTGACTACTCTACCCGCTATATGCATACCAACCATAGCAACTTTTACTGTGGTTCCGTTAAACTTAGCCGTAGTAACATAAAAATTCTGTAACTGATTTGTGGGTACTGATGAAGCCATAATCCATGCTACTTTTAATTCAAATGAACCTACCGGATAGTTGAGTGTATCATATCCTTTAGCATGGAGTTTAGCAGCGTCTAATTTTCCGTTGGTATAACATTGCTGTTTGAATAAATTGGTATAAATTTTAGCAAAGCCATACATAACAGGATCCATATAAATAGAATAATAGATGGCTCTTCCTTGTTTATCAACTAAAATTGTTTGCGTTCCTGCCTGGCTGCTATCTATTAAATTCAAAGTAGTACCTAAAAGCTGCATTTGGTTGTTTACCTGAATTAAGTTTTCAAAACGAGGTTTACCATTGCTATCTGTTTGGGTTAAATACAAAAACTTTTGCCACGACCACAAATGGAAATCGCAATTAGTAGTAGTATTGATATTATAAAAGGGGCTTGATGGACCATTTTCTATGGGCTTAGGTGTTTGTGAATGGGGGAACCACGTGGCAGGAGCCGCACAAGGAGAAGAAACATCATTAGTAGCACCTCCATATCCTCCAGAATTTGAACCACAATTTTGGAAGATCATTAAACCTACTGCAAATGATGTAATAAGAGCGAGTGTAATTTGTTTTTTCATAATTTATTTATTTTCAAAGTTGGATGTAATAAAAAGTATATGCTATACCTGATTATAGGTATTTTATTTCCCTGTAAAGTATGGGTGTAATTATTTTAATATTTTATTCAACTAAAAACATACTGATATAACCGGGAGATGATTGTGTTACCTGCTGCACAGCTATGGTGTTTGGCTTAATAATGTTTTGTATTTCGTTGCCCAGTTTTATTTCTGTTTCATTGGCTGATTCAACCCTTATTTGGTTGGTGTATATTTTATATCCCTTGCGGGCATTTACTACATCGCTTAGTTTTCTTACGCGAGCATCAAAACCATTTTTGGTCAATAGTTTTTCGTAGTTTTCGGCTATTCTTTTTTGTGCTTCACCTTTCGATTCCAAATAGAAAACATCTATTAGGAAACTTTTGCGTGATGTTTTATTGGTACCGGCAGCTGAATATTTTTCAATTTGAGTGGCTCTTTCATCTTCGTATTTTTTTGCCGTATCTAATTGGGCAATGGTGGTATTAATTAAATGTTGCGTAGTTGGACTAACAGAACTATGTAGTGAACCCAGTACTTTGAGTAGCTCTTTTTGAAACTGGTCGCCTGCCAACATTTCTGTTACCAAAATAGCAGCCAGGTCAATTTTTGCATCTTGTTTGCTCTCTACTGCACTATACACTTTTTCATATATTATAAAACGGTGTTTGCGTTCAAAATCTATGGAGTCCTGGTTTTTGTTCATCTGGCTTATGTTTAAGCCTAACGCAGCCTGCGAGGTAGCTATTTCCTCTTTAAGGCCATTATACTTTACACCTATATAAAGATACTACACCCAGTAATGAAGCAACTTTAGCACCCGTGTCCAAATATTTATTTACATCTATCATAGCTTTTGTTTTTAAGTTAAACAGTGCGGGTGTTAAACCCGCACTGTTTTGTGCCAATGGTTTATTTATAATATTTCCAATTGGTATAATGTTTCCTGGTTATCGGCTGTTAACATTTTTGTTTGTAAAGGCGATTCTGCTGCCTCTACAGGTCCGTCACGGTCAATAATAGAAATGGTAATAGCATTTGCTGCTTCGCTGCTGCTTAGTAAATTCAAAGGATGCTTATTAGGTATTTTAAAGAATGCTTTTGTCTCTAAATGCGTAAGGCAATTAGCGCACTTCATTACACTCCAGCGACTCAACACGGCTTCAAAGCCCAATAACTCTTGAGTAGTATTGCCGTCTTTGTCAGTTACGTTTGTGTAAGCTGCAATAACAAATGAACCTTTTCTGGCTGCACGGTTTAGCTTGCTTATTTTAATTAACTGTCCACCGCTTTTTGCCGGTGCTGCTGCTTTCAATAATGGTTTAGCTAATTCATCTAACGAACCTTTTCCGTATTCATAACCCAAATTATTAATGTTTACACAGTCGTTAGAGGTATAATAATCACCGGCCTTGTTTGATTTTTTGAAAGGGTATAACGGGCTGTCTAATGTTAAGTATGAGTTTGGTGCTTGTCCAACCGATGGTTGAGTTCCTCCGTCAGATGAATTGGTGCCCGGATACTCTTCTATTAAATCAAGCGATTCTGTTTTTTGGTGTTTCTTTTGCCATAGCCAAAACATCCTGTCAACGTTGCAATGGTGAAAGAAGAATATAGGGTCTAAACCGGCAGTATTGTTTTCGCCCATATCACCATTAGCACCTGCTACTCTCGAAGCTCTGTAACCCGGTGCATCAAATCCGCCAACAGCTAAATGTATACTGTTGTGTGGCGACTCTAACGGAGTAATAGGATCAACACCCGGATCAAGATGACTGTTCCATTCGCCTGCCGAAGTAGTATTTGAAAATACAGTGTAGTTAGGTGCATTTAAGCAGTTTTTAAATTGTGCCAATACATAACCTCTTTCAGCATGTGTTGTTGTATTTGGTTTGTGTGATTCCGTCAGCCAGTTTATTATATTGTCGTTTAAATAAGCTGTTCCTACACTTGCAGGATATTTGGCATTGTGTATTGCTGTTGCTGCTGCATCTTCAGGTGTGCCAACTAATCCTGAGTAAGGGTAACGTACAGTTTCGTAGCCCGCAGGTTTAGAGTAATTATAAGTGCCAGGGTCAATAGCGTTGTCAGTAAGTGCTACAGGTAGTGTAAACGATTTTAATGGATTGTCTATTGTTTCGCCATTGCTAAAAGTAAAGGTTGAGTTAGTCAATGCCCATGGAACGCCATTGGCTAAAGTCTCCGCATTAGTTTCATCCCAAAACGGAATAGTTACCTCTTCACAACCTTTTATACTTTGTAACGATTCTTCTAATTTCACCAAGTACGCACGATGCCACGTAGGAAACAAAACATTTCCGTGGTTACAGTAACCGCCCCAATAGCTGGTATCAGTAGCACCCGCAGCTCTGAAAGGTTCCCCGTGAAAACCACCCAACATAAAAAACGATTTTGGATCTTCGGGTGGTAATTCTTTAACACCTTTCCATGCACGCATTAAATTTTCCAATGGTTTCTTATCACCTTTTTCATAGGCAATTTGTAAGTCAATGAGGGAATGCCTCACGTTTAAATTCTTTTTTGTTTTCATAATTTTTGAGTAGATTTTTATTATTGATAAGTTGTTTTAAATGTTGGAATGGAAAAGCTGTTCCATAAAGAGCCACATAAAATAAATGCCATGCCTGTAAAGAGCAAAGGATTGCTGAAAGGCAAAAAGGTTCGGCCACCAATTATAATACAGGCACCAATAAGGCTTACTATAAAAGGCCCGTATCCTTTTTCTTTCACCTTTTTAAAAATAAGGAATAAATGCAGCGCTAAAAAAACCATTAACACAGGTAAAAGCCATGATATATATGGAATATTAGAAAGGCCAAAGCTGCCAAACATGCTCATATAAGCAGCCCAGCAAACAGGGCATTTTGGAAAAAAAGCAATGACTAAACTAAGCACCGAGCTTGATATAGCTTTGATGGGTTTTTTAGTTTTTGAAAGAGAAGCAGTTTGCGTTTCTTCAACCTTTTGACTACAACAACAAGATTGAACATTTGGGGTAACGGTATTCATAGTTGTACAATAGGGTTTAAAGATTGTTTAATGAGGCGCTTGCAATACAGCATAAAACGAAGCCACCACACCGGCAGGACTTACACCACCTTTGCCATTAGGGTGAGGAATATTACGAGTTACACTGCCTACCAATGCAGGTACCTGGCTTATGCCATTAGGTATATGTGGCACTACATAACATAAGTAATCATATACCCATGCAGAGCCATCAACAATACCCGAACCTTGAAACCAAAGAGTGGCCGGGTTTCCGTTTTGAAAGGAACCTTTTAATTTAAGTTCCCACCCATCACCATAAATTTTTCCGGTTAAAGTTCCTTCCGTTACTTCTATTAAAAGATTGGCTCTGCCAAATTCAAGGTCATTAAAATCAACTGATAAATCAGGGTTGTTGTTTAGGCTTCTATAGGTCCATAAGCCCGATGCAATATTTCTTGTTTTCATGTTTTAGCTTTACTTACTCTTTTAAGGATTTTCAGTATAACTCCTTTATATTTTTGCTAGTTTGTTTCAATAGAAAACCACTGCAATCCTCCCCTGTTTAGGGGGAGGTTGAGTTGGCCTTTAGATTTTTGTAAAATCTAAATTTTGGGGAGAGGTAATAGTTTATTACTTGCTTTGTTTTAAATACTCAGCAGTAGTGTATACTTTATTAACGTATATGGTTTTGTTTACATCAATAACAAATTCGCATAAACCTATATGGCTTTTGTTATTGGCATTCCAATCGTAAGTATAACCCAATGAAGTCCATGGGTATTGGTTGTAAAGCCCACATGCATAGTAGCGGCTTACGCGGGTATTGTTTACCCATTGTATATAGCTTTGGTCAAGTGAGTCTTGCGCACTGAAGCAGGTGTTACATTTTTTGTCAGTTACTTCTTTATCAGGACACGGCCTGAATAAGTCAGCAGGCTTAACCCAAAACTCTATAAACCAGTTATAGGTGCCGGTAGGAGGTAAGCCTAATAATTGTTTTAAGCGCAAATCCGGATTAGATGCTTTTTCTTTGCGCATACGGTTTAATAATTCAGGTGCAGTAGTTACCCATATTTGGTAAGGCCCTGTGTTGGTTGCACCCGAGTCGCCATAATAATTTGTCTGTTTCCACGATACTACCAATACATAGTCTTCGCCATTAATCGTTTTCCATGTTAGGTTTTTATTGTCAGGTGTAATAGCAATTAAGTTTGTATCCTTGGTATCGGTTGGCGGATACATGGCATTTTTAATAGCACTTTGGTATAGTTTGTCGAAATTGTTTTGTGCGTGTAATGGAGCGGTGTATAAACCAACTATTACAAGCAAAAGATAAAGGAGTGAGTCAATTTTTTTCATAGGATTTTTTTTTAAGTTTTATAAGTAAATTTTATTCATGTTGAGTGTTTTTAAGTAGTTGAATTGGCATATATCAAGCGCTTTCAGTCCGGTTATATAAATGCCTGCTTTCTATAATATGGTTTTGCTTAAAGGAAGTGTACAAGAGCAAAAAATATGAACTCACATCATTGACATGTAATGTGAGTTCATAGTGTTAACAGGATTATTTTTTCTTAAACGTAGTAAGCGGTTTTGTTTCTGCAAATATGTGGCTTAAGTCGTTTGGATATAAGCCTTGAGTAGACGAGTTGGAATGGCATCTGAAACAAGAACCATTTTGGTTGTACAGCGTATCAAATTGGAAATAAGTTTCCATAGTGCTGTTGGCTAACTGACTGGTACCAATGGCATCGTTAAGCGACATACTGTTAGCTGGATATGCTAGGCCATTAGGGCCATGGCCGCCTTTGGTCCAGGTAGCACCTAATAAGTAATAGTTTTTACGAATATCATTTCCAACCAATAAACTATTAATAGCATTGTTTAATGAAATAATTTCACTGTTTGAAGCAGCTGCACTTACATCTTCAGCATTAGGTACAACATTGTTTGCAGTGCCCCATGGTTTTGTTCTGAGTGTATTGCTGGCACCAATTACATAGCCGTTTTTCCCCACTAAAGTATCGCCACTTACACCTATATGCGAATGATTCACACTGTCAGCATTGGCATTGTTACTTAACAACCAATGCGTACCAGTATCTTTCGGTACCGTTTTAGTTCGACCGGTTGAATCAAGATAGGTGTACGATGCATTAGGCGCATTGTTACGGTGTTCAAAAGTAGCCCAAATCAATTCAGGGTGTTTATCAGCACTGCCAACTATGTGCATGCCTATTAAAGCCAGCTTGGTTGTTCTTTCTCCTTTAGGTATCCATTTGTTCGGATTTGTTTTATCGTAATTGGGAACTACCGCATCAATAGTAATGTAGCTGCCTAAATTAGGCAAGTTAGTAGTTTCTACCCATGATGTTTTGAGTTCAATAGCCAATGCATTAGAGTCAAGTAAAGTAGTTCCGTGTGTTCTTGCGAATGCACAAATACTATCTCTTGCACCTTCGGTAGTTGGAAAAGTAGTGGTGTCAATTACACCTTGTTGCCCACCGGTTAAAAAGTATGCATATACATCGTTTACCATACTAATATAATATACCAGCGAACCATGTTGATCTATCAAACCATCCTGAGTAGCCTGACCTACTTCAGTATCTATAGTATTACCTTGTGCATCAAGAAAAATAGATTTGCCATTTGTTTTAAATTCTTGTACTACACGCAGCGTATTTATTTTACTTTTTAAAAGTGCTTTTGGTTGTTGAATTTCTTTTCCTTGTTTATCAATAAAAGTATGTAGTCCATTTTCTAAAGTTTCAATATGGCCTAGCTCTACTTGTTTGCCGGCATTATTTAAAAGCATTACTTTACCATTTGTATTGCTGTTTTCTACTTCAAATAATCTGCCTTCCCTATCAATAATAACAGGTAATTTGTTAGGGCCGTTTTGGCTTATATGGCTGTTTACCCTTAAAGGTGTATTGGGTACATGTGGTATTAATTCGCGTTTGCCATTTTCCGCTGGCGATACCGTATAAAATACAGGCGATTCTAACACAGTATTACCACTTTTATACTGACCCGATGAAACTGGTGAAGTAATCCAAAGAAACATTTGATGAGACCACAGATAAAAATCACAATTGTTACGATGAGGAAAAGTTACGCTGTTGGCAGGTAATACAAAACCGTTTTGAGCAGCTGTTCCACTTGCATACCACTTGTTAAAATCAGTTGAGTTAATGGTACACGATTGTTTAACATCTTGTGGTAAATAGCTTGGTTCAATAACAGGTGTTGGTCCACAGCCCCACATAAGTGACATGCTTACTAGTAATAAGGCAGTTGCAATTTTTGTAAATGAGTTTTTCATATGTTTTAGTGTTTTAAACCGTTTTAGCTTAGGTTTAGGTGTTTTGCTTTTCAAACATAGTTGAGTACTCAATTTAATTGCAAGAGTAGAAATACCCTTTTTTCGTAGTATAAATACTCTTTTTTGTTAAATGTTATTTTAATAGGTGGGAATAGTTTTACCTCAAAAAAGTATTGCCTAAATTATATGTTTGGTGAACAGAGAAAATAGCATAAAGCTTCCTTAGGGCTATATTTAAAAGGATTTATAAGAGTGTAAGTTTTTTTTCAAATGGATTGAACAAAGTATTTTTACTTGTTTAATAAATGAAATGCCAATAATACTTGTGGGGTAATCACTACACATAAGATAAGTGTGTAGGGTTTTTATAATGGCTTACGTTGATTGGAAATTTGTTTTTGCTGAAGGTTGTTTTATAATAGTCCTATTTACTAAAGATAGCGCTTGAAAATACATAAACAAATAGTCTATATAAAGCTTTTTTATGCAAGCATATAAGCACCATATAGTGTAGTGTCAATTCGCTCAGCTAATCCATGAAAAAGTATATTGTTTTGCTCACTAATCCAGGTAAGCATATACATAAAACCATACCTGTTTATTTCAAGTATAGCCGCTCGTGGTTGTATAGTTTCCTCAAACCAAATACATTTAAAGCTACCTATAAATATATCGTTGGTGTTAAGCTTGTATAAAGGCATTGCACATTTTGGGTAAAATTTATCAGGCACATGCTCATTGCTATAATTACCTACAAGCATACCATCATGTAGTTTTAATTTAAAAATCCCTCTTTCAACCATATTGCTTTATTTACCGGCTAAAGTACCGGTATTAAAAAGTGTTCGAACATAGTGTAGGGACTATCTTAAACAAATAGGGAAAACACGGTATCTAAAATAATAATTGAGCTGTTTTTTAAAAGTACATAAGGCTTTGTTCATATAACTATGAACAAAGCCTTATGTATAAATGATTATAATTTTCGACTGTCTGTCAAATAAATTAAAAAGTAATGTGTTGCTATATTTAGCCGGGCGTATTTTGTTTTACAGCGCCACTCCAGAAAAAATTGCCCTGTGTATCTTTATACCATTTGCTGTTGCCATTTATGTTTTCTCCGTTTTCAACTATTTCAACATAGTTTAAAACAGTACCGGCACTAATTGTTTGTACAATATTTGCTCTGGTATTAGGTGCACCTTGGCGAATGTTTACTTTGGTAAGTACAGTAGCACTTCCTACACTTGGTGTACTTTGATGCGGGTCAGGTATTACACCGGTACATTCATTGTATTCCGTTACTATGTCTTTTAGTAATTGTTCATACGTTCTTCTGCTTTGTGCAAGCCCTGTTACCGGGTCTGTTTTTCTTTTAGGGTCTAAGAAAAAATGACCCACTATACTTGTTGCAGGATCAAGCTTAAAAGTGTAACACAAATAAGCAATTACCCAGATGTATTTTTTATAAGACTCATCGGCATTTATATTATTGCCAAAACAATATTCTACACCAATAGCTGCATCATTGGCATTGTAGCCGTACAGTTGATTGTCAGTAGTTACATTGTACAATACATGCCATGCCTTTTCAGGCGCTGCCGTTAAAGCAGGAATACATTCCAATATTTCCTTGTCGTCAACAAACAAGTGAGCCGAAGCACTTTCTGTATTGGCCGAGTTCGTATAGTATTTAACATTGCCGGCAGCAGTCGAATTTTTGTTACCGGTATCATGCGCTACTATAAATTTAACGGCCGGGCTTATAGCTATTCCACTTCTACGTTTGGTACGTGCAGGTAAATACTTAGGTGTTATGGTATATTTTTCTGTAAAGCTCATAATAGTATTATTTAAAAAGTAATTAACCTATAGCAGGTACATCTTCATCATCAGTACCGCTAGTAGTGGTATTGTTTGTTGATGTTTGCGTGTTAGCCGGAGTAGCAGACGCTGCAGCAGCGCTCGCGTTTTCATTTATTTTTAAACCAGCGTAAGTACTATTACTCAAGCCCATTAACAACAATAAATTGTCGTCAAAGTCAGGCATTTGTAATTGAGTAAATACTTGTTTTATGAAAAATAAGCCGAGCAGTAAGTTAAACACCAACATTTGAAAACGATGTACACTCATACCATTTGCATCTGATAAAACATCAGTAATAAAACCTTCTGTTTTATTGTTGCTTTGTGAACGTGGTTTATTGCTAAGTACATCATTCTGGTCAATAATACCGGCTGCTGCGGTGGTAGCGCCACTTATACCCAATAGTATTAAAGTAGAAGTACTTAATGGAGCCAATTCGCCAGTTACTAAAGCTATAAATACATAAGAGATAGAAACGATTAAAGTCCAGAAGGCCAATTGCGAACGACCCAAGCTATAAGGTTTGTCTTTTAATAGTTGTGTAGAAATATCTTTTAATAAACCACGTTTGTTAGCATAAAAGAACAAGGCCAATATAATAAGTATACAAACAATAGAAACCCAGAAATAACCCTTTCTGATAATGACCAACGAAACCTTGTTTACTTGTGTAGTGATAGCACCTGTTTGATAATAGCCAATACTCAGGCTAACATCTTTTTTCCAGTATTTAGGCGCAGGTGATACATAGAATATATCCCATGGATCATTATTATCATTTCTGGTAACAGTAAAGTTAATATATCCCGAGCTAACATCTACCGCATTGGCTTTAATACCCGTCATGGCTATACCATCTAAATATAAAAGAAGCGTACCTGTATCGTTTTGTAAACTAAGTAATGAATCCAGATTATTTACCTGTACTGCAATCCTGTCGCCAAGAAACAGGTGATTGCCATTGTGCGTAATATTAACAAATGAGTTTACACCGGGCGCTTGTTGCGCAAAACAAATTTGCAAGCTAAGGGTATAAACAATAAGAATAGAACAAATGTGGGTTTTAATTGCTTTCATAGTCTTTGTGATTTAATAATGTATGATTAGGTAAATTCGATTCAACCATTTTAGCGATATAGGCATTCATATCAGCTATGTTGTCACTATCCAGATTCATGTTGAAAATGAAGTTACTAATAGCTTCATCGTGTTGCTCTTGGGCACTCATTAAGTTTTTCATATGTTTTAGCTTTTCATTAAATTTTGTAGGGCGTAAATTATTTAACTCTTTGATAATCTGCAATAGGGGAAATACCCTTTTTACGTAGTATAAATACCTTTTTATTTTTTATTAATGAGTAGTATTTATACTAGGAAAACACTCTTTTTTTTAGGAGAAACACTCTTTTTAAATAAACGGTTGCTATATTTTAAGTTTAAAAAGTATGTTTACCACTTAATCAAAATATAAGTAAAACATGGAAAATTTAAAATTTGATGGACGCGAGGGCGCCCCGATTGACTTAGCTTTAGCCGCAGAGTGGACAGCTAACTACCGTGCAACAATTCAACTGGGGGAAATTAAGGGGCATTATTTTGGTAAGGATATTTTGAACGATATTCTTGCTCAGGAAGGTTGCATGGGTATCCGTATGTATTATGCAATTGATAAAGACGGTGTAAAACAATTAATATTGGTTGGCGTTGATGCTTACGAAAATGATCAGGTTGGAGGAATTGTTGCAGATTACTCTATGCCTTGCCCTAACCATTGCGGAAGTGTAAATGTTTTAAACGCATAATATAATTGCACAAGTTTTTTCTTTATACCTCGGCATTTTCAGCATTAGTGCCGTTTGTGCCCGCAATGCTTTACTGGAAATATTTCAGTAAAGCATTGCGGGCATTTGCAGTGTTTATAGCAGTAGCTGCAGTGTTTGACATGTACTCGGTTATAACAGGTTATTTAGGTATAAATAATTTGAATATTTTACATATCTATACGGTTGTTGAATATTCCTTTTTAGCTTATTTTTTACATTTAGTAGTGGAAAAAAAAAGGGTAAAAGATATAATCCTTATCAGTATTCCTATATACGGAGCATTGGCATTATCCTATTCTATATTTATCTCCAACCTTGTAGGTTTTAACAGTGCAGGAAGAGTGGCTGAGTGTGTATTGCTTAGTGCTTTTGCATTGTATTGGTTTTATAGCTTGCTCGATTCAGATGAACATACTTCCTTAAAAAGATATCCGTATTTTTGGTTAAACTCAGGTATTACCTTGTATTTTATGGGTAACGTTTTTATGTTTATGCTGTATTCTTTACTGAATAGTCCTACTGATATGGACTATTGGACTGTACATTCCGTATTAAATATTATAGCTAACCTGTTTTACTTTATTGGGTTTATATGCAATCATCGCAAACCATTATAATATTTATAGCAGGTACGGCCATTATGATACTTGTATTTGGCTTTATATTTGTTTTTATGCTTTTATACGAGCGTAAGCGCCAACGGTATAGAGCCACCATTCAGCAACTGGAAATTGATAACCAGAAGAAATTATTAGAAGCCGTTATTGAGGCACAAGAAGAAGAAAAACAATATTTTGCAGAAGAATTGCATGATAGTATAGGACAATTACTATCTGTTATCAGCATGAATTTGAATACCCTTAAACGCAAGGCTGCTCAAAAAAATATGGTTGATGCCGAGTTGGATAAGATTACCGATATAACTTTAGAAATAGCCAAAACATCTATTCAGGAAGTGAGGAACATATCGCAAAAGTTAATGCCGGTTATATTGAGCGATTTTGGATTGCAGGCATCCTTGTTTGATTTGGTTTCAAAAACCAATGAAACAGGCGCCCAACAAATAACATTAAGGTATGAGTTAAGTGCAGAACGCTTAGCAAAAAATGTAGAAAAAGCATTGTATAGAATAACACAAGAGTTATTGAACAATACCATAAAGTATGCAAAGGCTAAGCAAGTTAACATTGTATTGTGTTACGAAGCCGATACTATTTTATATCAATATGAAGACAATGGAGTGGGGTTTGATATACACAATATGAAAAAAAGTGGAGTAGGTTTAAAAAGTATAGAAAGCCGTGTGAACAGTATTAATGGCAATTTAACTGTTGTAAGTGGAAAAGAAATAGGAACAAAAGTAAACATTACCCTAGCTAAAATATAAATTTGCCTCCATACCCATGAGTAAACAACGTATTCAAATAGCCATTGCCGATGACCATTCTATATTTAGAAATGGTTTAGCTGCATCCATTCAACCATTTGATTATATAAATATTTTGTATTCAGCTTCCAGTGGCGAAGAGCTAATAGAAGGTTTAAAGACTCATAAGCCCGATGTAGTTTTACTTGATATAAAAATGAAAGGCATGGACGGTATAGAAACTACGCGTCTCTTAAAACACGAATATCCCCACATAAAAGTATTAGGCTTGTCCATGTACGAAAGCCACCAGTATGTTACCAATATGTTTAAAGCAGGTGCGAGTGGTTTTTTATTTAAAGATTCATCACCGGAGCAAATTGTACATGCTATAGAATATGTTAAACACAACGAGTATTATTTTAACGAACAAGTGTCATCCAAATTGTTAAGCAGCTTGTTAGAAATAAATCATCCGAGTACCAATACACCCAATGTTTTTGTTACCCTATCGCAAGTAGAAATAGATATTATAAAACTAATTGCTGCTGAGTTAACCAATAGCGAAATAGCCAACAAGTTAAATTTAGGAACAAAAACAGTAGAAAACTACAGGGCAAAATTAATTGTAAAGACAGGCGTTAAAAATACGGCAGGCCTTGTTCTTTATGGTATTAAAAGAGGCTATATAGTAGTATAGCATTTCTTATTCCTCCATTACATTTTATCATTTACAGGTTTTACAGGTATATACATCTATGTAAAGCCATCATGCTTTTTCGTAAGTTTTATACTTCCATTGCATCAATTTTTGCATGCCATCAACTTTTAAAACAGAACACATACTAAAGTTATGTTTAAGTTATGAAAAAATGAATTTTTGATGCTTATGCTTAAAAAAAGAGTATTTATACTACGTAAAAAGGGTATTTCCCCTCTTGCTTTTATTTCCGTTTGGTAGCTACGTTTGCTTTGTTAAAAGCCAATTCAATAGTAACGTGTAATAACGTGCCTCTTAAAAGAATAAACTTTTAACCATTTACATATTCAAATTATTTATTATGAAAAAAGCAAACAATACAACATCTAAAAATTCATTACCTCCAATTCCTAAAGGTTTTGGTTTACCTTTTTATTACGCTACTCTGTTTAATATAGAAGTAGCTTTTTTGGTTGACCGCAAAAGAGTATTACCCTATTTAGAAAACACAGGCCTTATAGCCGCAGACTTTGCAGGCAAAGCCATTGTAAGTTTTAATTTTCAAAATTATAACGGGCAGTTTCCCAATGGTTCAAGCAATACACAAGAAATAGAATTAAACATAGTTGTGTATCCTGAATCGCAAAAAGACAATGTAGCCATGGTAAGTGCCGAAGATTATTTAAAAGGCGAAGAACAAACCAAGTTAATGGGCCATAAAAGAGTTTGGGTGCCTTGTGATAGCGATATAGCT
The DNA here is from genome assembly GCA_040388375.1 of Bacteroidota bacterium. Lineage (NCBI taxonomy): Bacteria > Pseudomonadati > Bacteroidota > Bacteroidota bacterium. Next base: position 61,513 of record JAZKBU010000020.1, read on the forward strand.
ATAAAAGCTGGTATAGAATTGTTTGGAGAACCTAAATTTAAAACAACATTTACCACCGCACTTCCTTCGTTAAATGTACCTGATGTAAACACATGGACAGTTACCTGCAACGATCCTAAAAACAGCAAGCAAAGCGTATTTACCTGTGTGGCCGATGTAAGCAAGCTAACACCAGTAATGGCTGCATTTTCGCCCATTACCGAGTATGGTAAATTTAACAACAAACTAATAGGCTGCAGATGGAACATATTGCAACCAACCAATTTATATTTTTTCAATAAAGCAGAGAGCAGTAAACGAGTGAAACTTACTTATGGTGCATCTAGTCATCCAATGAAAAAAGACATGGAAAAATTAATTGGTGATACACCCGCCTTTGCTTTACGTACCAGTATGTCAGCCCCTGCTGCAATTCAAACACGTGCTTATTACGCTTAAAATTTTATAATTAATTATGAGTTATTGGTCAAGATTAGATGCTATCTTTTTTAAAGAAGCAAACGAAATAAAAAATAAACAGTACGACTATATAGTAGTTGGAGGAGGTGCATACGGAACAAGTTTTGTTCACCGCATATTACAATTAAGTCCTAAAAGTAAAATACTGGTTTTAGAAAAAGGCGATATGTTATTGCCGGAGCATTATCAGAACCTACCACCGGCATATCAATCAGTATTTGCCGAAACTACTGCACAACCTTGGGTCATGTCAGACTCAAAGTATAATGTACACGGACAAGTACCCTTTTTAGGTGGCAGGGCTTTGTATTGGAATGCATGGGTTCCACAACCAACACCGGCACAAATGGTTGATTGGCCTCAGGATGTAATAGATGAACTTAAATTAGAATGGCATGATGTGGATACATTCATTGGTCGTTCCACCACTATTCAGGTGAATGGATATACAGGCGAGTTTCATGATGTAATGCGTGAGCGCTTGTTTACCAACCTAAGCAAAATTCCTACAAGCGATTATTACGACAGAGCCAGTGCATTAGATGGTGCTATGGCTACTTTAAACAATAATTCCAATAAAGCCTGGCAGCGTTTTGCACCCGTTAATGTTTTAGTAAACAACATAACAAAATACACGCAACAAATAGATGTAGTTTTAAACTGCGAAGCCATAGGACTTGATAGAAGTAAGTTAGGTATTTCGCATATTAAAACTACAAAAGGTAAAATAGAAGTGGGCAAAGCCAAGGTAATATTAGCATTAGGCGTTATTGAAGCTATTACCTTAACACAACCTGCTTTTAAAGAAAACAAATTATTAGGCAGAAACTTTATTGGGCATTTTCGCTCGCAAGTATTAGTACGTGTGCCAAAAGAAGCAGCCGGAGTTAACAACGATTTATTACAGGTAGCTGCTTTATACCTTTCAGGTATGACATTGGGCAGAGAGTTTCATACCCATATATCATGTATATATAACCCGAGAGAAGAAGCACAAAAAGATGATTTGTACAGAGTAATTCCCGACCCAACCAATCTGGAACTTTACATGGATTCAGATTATATTTATTTATTACTGCAGTCAATGGCCGAAATAAAAGGAGAACGTACTGCCCAATCGGCCAATTATATTAAAGCCACTAACGATAAAACAGAAATACATTTTTCGTTAGATAAACCGGAGTTAGCGGTATGGGACGAAATAGATAAAGTGTTGATTCAAATAGCACATGTTTTAGCCAACGGAAGCAAAGTAGAATATTTACAAAGCAATAATACCTGGTCAACAAAAGTACCCGCTATATCATTCATGCGTGATTATAATTTAATACACGAGGCAGGAGTAATGTGGATGGGAAATAGTGCTAAAGATTCCGTAACCGACTCCTGGGGAAAAATGCATGAAACCAATAACATGTATGTTTTAGGAGGAGCCCTTTTTCCTACTTGCGGAAGTTGGAATCCAACCTATACAGGTATGGCTATGGCCTATCGCTTAGCACGAAAGTTTTCAAAGAAATAATACTTAATTAAACCAATATGAAACTAACAAAAAAAATATTTGCATGCCTGTTAGCCGCAGGTGGCAGCTATGCATTACTTACCTCGTACATAGCAGTTGATAGTGCGGCCAATCCTTCAAAAGTAAGTGGATTAAGTGCAGCATTACCATATGATGTAACCTTACGAAAAACACAACCCAGGATATTAGAAACAAGCATCAGGGCAGATTTCGATTTGTTCTCATGGGAGTCGTTTATTGCTTTAAACTGGTCGCCCGATGGTAAAGGAACTATTGGCGATAAAGGTGATAACAATACCGTTTGGGAAACATGGAAAGAAAGTTACGAAGTGTTTTTACCTGATGGCAAAGCACCGGCCCCTTGGGGGAAAGGAGCATTTGTACCACCTGCATGTGCCAAAGGAAAAGGCGATTTTAAATTTCTACAACAAGTAGGTAAAACACCCAATGTATTAGATGAAATGGATCAACCATTTAAAACAGGTCCGCTCATTGACCAAAACGGACAATACACACGTTTTGAAATTTTAGTAAACAAAGAAATGTTTAACTATATAGATAGTGCAAAGCTGTATAGTTTTGATTTGCAACAAAAGTTTAAAGGCATTGTTGATTTTCCGGAAGGAAACATAAGCACAAAAAACCGTGGAGCTATTATGGTTAAAGCTGCCTGGAAAATTTTAGGTAAAGGCGATGACCCTTCACGTTTCCATACAGCCAAAGCTTTAGTATATGTTCCACCTACTGACGACCCCGTTATACATGAAACATGTTATGTAGCCACAGTTGGTTTGGTTGGTTTGCATATAGGAACCAAAACAAACGTATGTCCGCAATGGATTTGGAGCACCTTTGAACAAGTAGATAATGTACCAGCTTATGGCAAAGGAAATAGTAATCCGCATTACAATTACTTTAATAAAAAACAAGGTTATGCTGATATAAATAATGCACCGGCACGCCCTTGGGATCCAAACATAAAAGGACAAAAAGGAAGCCAGATAGTAAGGCTGAATACGATAGCACAGGGTACAGATTCATTAAACAAAATTTACCAGAAACGTTTAAAAACAGTGAACCCTAAATCAGTATGGCAGTATTATGAATTAGTAGGTACCCAATGGCCTGTTAACCCGGAACAAAAACCTGCCGGTAATCCATTCCCTTTATTTATGGCCAATACCACGCTTGAATCATACATACAAGGTATAGTGGTTGATGGTAAAGTAGATCATGTAAATGGAGTAAGCTCAAGTTGCATAGGCTGCCATAATGGAGCCACCATGAAATCAAATGGGAAAGCTTCAGATTTTACTTTTTTATTAGAAAGAGCACAATAATTTTTAACCATTTAAAAACTAAAGAAATGAATACAATAGAAAACTTTATAAATCTTTCAGCAGTGTTAACTGGCTACGAAGCTATTGAGCTAAAACCTAAAAACGATACACAACAAGTAGCACAAAAATATTTTGATACATTAACCAAAAATACACCCGTTGATGTATTGAACGATTTGTACAATACCTTTTTAAACATAAAAGGCGATATAACTGATGGTGTGCTGAAACAAATTTTGCAAGATGCTACATTAGGACAACTGGCACGCAATATTATTCAAATGTGGTACACCGGAATATGGTACGGATTATATCCTGGTCAAATGGACTATGTAATATCATCAACCGCTTATACCAATGGATTAGTATGGAAAGAAATGGGCGCCCATCCAATGGGTTTTAGCGAAGGTAATTTTGGATATTGGGCTGACGCACCTCAAATGCCAGTAATAAAATAATTAACCACATTTATAAAAAATAAACAAATACAAGTATGAGTAATTCAACTAAAAAATATGATGTAGTAATTGTGGGTGCTGGTTTTGCAGGTAATGTAATGGCATTAGAATTAGCCAAAGCCGGAAAAAAAGTATTGATGGTAGAAGGAGGAGACCCCTTTAAAAGTGATAACAGAGAAGTGTTTATGCAAAACTTTTTTTTAGCAATGGCTAAAACACCGGAGTCGCCTTACCCACAAAATTATAATTCACCACGTCCATCCGTATTAGATATACAAAACATTACACCCAATTCTCCGCAAGGGCAAAACGGAACTAATCCGGTAAAAGATATAGCTACCAATGGATATTTTATTGAAAAAGGTCCAATGGCATTTGGCAGTACCTATGAGCGTGTAGCAGGCGGTACCAGTTGGCATTGGTTAGGTACGTGTTTAAGGTTATTACCTTCCGATTTTAGAATGAAAACAGAATTTGGTGTAGGAGTTGATTGGCCTATATCATACGATGACCTTTCTGCTTATTACAACAAAGCCGAATTTGAAATAGGTGTTTCAGCCGATGTAGAGGAACAAAATATACATGGTGTAACATTTACACCGGGATACAAATATCCGATGCAATCACTTCCACCGACAGTACTTGATAAAAAGTTTTCAGAAAAACTAAACGGTATTACCTTAGATGGTTCCATAGTAAAAGTAACAGGGACACCAGCCGGAAGAAACAGCACCTCCAATAAAATAGATGGTAAAATTTATAACAATGGCAGGCGCCTATGTCAGGGCAATACCAACTGTACACCCATTTGCCCTATACAAGCCAAATACGATGCAACAGTTACTTTAGCCAAAGCATTAAATACAGGCAATGTAGATATCATGTACCAGACAGTTGCCTATAATATACTGATAGATGAAACTACTAAAAAAGTAACAGGTATAGCTTATAAACAATACGAAACAAAACTAGGGCCCGTAACAGGCGAAGGTGTTGTAACAGCCACATCATATATAATAGCGGCACATGCAGTGGAAACAGCTAAGTTATTATTGATGTCGAAAAACAAAACAATGCCCAATGGAATAGCTAACTCAAGTGGACAAGTGGGGAAAAATTTAATGGATCATCCTGTAAAATTAAGTTGGGGTTTAATGCCCGAAAGTACCTATCCTTTTAGAGGTCCTTTAAGCACCTCAGGAATAGAAACCACACGCGATGGTGAATTTCGTAAAAAGCGTGCAGCATACCGTATAGAAATAGGTAACGAAGGATGGAATTGGACAATGGGTGCACCTTACAGTACCTTAACCGACTTAGTTAATAAAAATACATTTGGTAAAGCATTACGTCAGGAAATTGCCAGCAATTTTACCCGTCAGTTTCGTATAGGTTTTTTAGTGGAGCAATTACCGGGTGATGGTTATATAGTTCCATCGGCTATTGCCACAGATAATTTAGGCTTACCGCGCCCGGAAGTTCATTATGATTTATCAGACTATACCAAAGCAGGTTTTGAAGCTGCCGTAGAAGCCACCAATACCATATTCGGTTTATTAGGAGCCAAAGAAAGTATAGAAAGCTCAAACCCTCCCGCAAGCCGACCTGGTTCATTTACCTACAATAACAAAACCTATTTTAGCAATGGAGCAGGGCATGTAATGGGAACACACCGTATGGGTGCAACGCCACAAGATTCTGTAACCGATGCCAATATGAAAACATGGGATCATGACAATTTATATTTAGTAGGTTGTGGTACATTTCCTACCACAGGTACAGCTAATCCTTCACTAACCATGATGGCATTGGCTTATAAGGCCACAGAAGCCTTGTTAAAAACATTGTAGTAAAAATAAAATATCGCTCATTGAATAGGAGTGAGCGATATTTTTCATTGAAAAAAGAGTATTAATACTACAAAAAAAGAGTATTTCTACTCTTGCCTTAATTGAACCAGTAGCACTAAGTTTGACCAGCTCAATTACTGCATGTAATTTTATGAAACACCAATACCCCAAAGTTTTAATAAAGCAAAAATTATATGAGGTGATTGAGCTATTTAAATCAATACAAATTATTAGTTGTTTATCCTTATGAAGATTTTAGTTCTGCAGGTTGTTATTTTCTCTTCCTTTTTTTTATTGCTCTTTGCACTCACATTCAATATCAGTTTTGCTGAACAGGCATTGGCGTTTTTTAATCATAACCTCATAATGAGTGCCATTGCAAGTACTGCATTACTGGCATCAGATATAGTTTTACCCGTTCCTTCAAGCGTTTTAATGTTACTCAATGGAAAGCTATTTGGCATTGTTATAGGTACCGTTGTTTCCTGTTTAGGCTTGGTATTATCAACCTTATTAGGTTATATAATTGGTAAAAAAATAACCTCTTCCTTATCTCGTTTTTTAAATGTCAGGCAACAGGAAGAAGCAGAAAAAATGTTTAAGCAATGGGGCTACTTAGCTTTAATCATAAGCAGACCGATTCCACTCTTATCAGAAAGTATAAGCATTGTAGCCGGTATGCAAGGCATGTCGTTTTCATCCGTGTTGATATCAGCTTTTGCAGGGTCATTACCGGGAGCATTGGTATATGCTTATTACGGTAGTACCTCCAATAACGAACAAAACCAATACATCAGTTTTTTATTAGTACTGGGTATTGCAGCCTTGGCTTTTATTATTTCCAAATTATTAAAAAAACAAATTTCAAAAAACAGGTATGAGTTACTTTGATTTTCCACGTATTAATTTTACTGGCGATGTTATTATTAACGTTGGTACAGTAAACAATGATGACTATTCAGCATCGCCCAATGTTACCTATATTGCTGAAGGAGCCGGTAAAGGTGAAATATTACGCCTTTCCAATACATTGGCAGTACAAGCTGTTACCCACGGTATGACCGATGAAGAGTTTATTCCATGGTCGCAAGCACCTGTAGCTACCTGTGATGTGAATGGTAATTCAACAGGTAATATGATTCCTGGTGAATGGAACTATTATGGTGATATGAGCGTTACCTTTCAAAATGCAAATGTAGTAGGCGTAAACTTAGCCGATGGCACTTTGCAAACCAGTGGTAATCCTATTATTGGTACCAATGTTTCTTTTAATAACGATTCAGGCAGAAGTACCGCTTTAATATGTGATGTAAATCCGGAAGATGTACCCAGTTCACAAATTTTTGCCGATGTGTTTTCTTTAAGAGATAGCAGTGGCAATGCATTGTTTCAGGGTAAGCCATCAAAAGCCGTAACACGTTGGATTAATTTTCAGCGCAATGCAAACCTCAACGCTTCCGCAGGCGCATCAGGCTTGTTTCAAAGTGTAATTCCCATAAGCGATTTTAGCGACCCAGGTGTTCAAAATACTCTTAAAAGCTTAGGAATGGATACCAGTAATTTACCAAGCAATTTAAAAGGTTTTATGGTGCGTTACACAGTATATAAAACCATTCCACCTATAACACCCAGTAACTATCCTGACAATGATACTTATTTACAAGCTTTGGTTGATTTGTATGCCAAACCATTTCCAGCCAATCAAAACCCGGGTGTATGCACTGTAAGCGGTTCCATAGGTTTATGGTATGAAGACGAAATGCAATCCATAACAATGGGTAGACTTTTAGTGCAACCCAACCAAAGTAGTACCTTTAGTACAGGTCCATACAAAAACAATAATAGCGGTGGTAATTTTTACTTAGGGCCAACTGTAGCAAAACTATATTCGGGCACTAACAGACTTACTTTAGATGTGTCCAATACCTTTCCCGAGTTGTATCAAAAGTCAGCAGCCGATATTATACCTCCGGTTATTACCAATAATAAGTTTGATATTACCCAATACAATGGCAATGGACATATTGTATTAGGAGTTATTACATCAGCATCGTCAACACTAACGATAATTACTATATTGGATTATGCCAATACACCCTTGTATTTAAACCAAGGTGGATTATTAGATTTAACCATACCTGCCAATTTATTAAACGATGTGCAAACAGGTAGTTTAGTCATTATGCTACAAAATGCCGATGGCAGTAATGGAACCATTTTACTGCAAGAGTTGGATTACATGATAGCCAGTGACCAGGCTTGTGTATTTGGTGAACAGGGGCAAACAGATAACTTGTATCGAAACGATGCACCACAATCAGGAACATGCACTATCAATGTATATTATAAAGGGGCTCCAATTACATCACCTGTTAATTTAGTAATGCAAGAGGCCATTACTACGCCTAATAATTTAGATAAAATGACAGGCGTAGTAACTACTTTAAATATGACACCAGCAAACAATAATCAGTTGCCGTTAACATTCAATACATCGGCATCAGGTAATCGTCTATACAGAATTGCATTGGAAGTGCCTACTGCTCCGGAACCCAATCCACTTACTCCCGTAACCAGTTATGGCAGCATCAATGTAATGACCGATTTTTATATTAACATACGCATATTGCCAACCGATGATTATTCAACATACGTAGGTAGTAATGGAAAAGCCATTCAGCCTATTCCGTGGGATTATTTGTATGCCAATGTACTCCAATACTATAGTCTTATTTTCCCGGCAATGGTTATTCGTTTACCTTTTGTACAATCGGTGTGGCAAGATTCAGCCGCTATGATTTATGAAAGAGTAGATGTAGCCACTTGGGATTCCGTTATGTATATGCCGCGTACAAGAGATTTATCAAATGCGAGACGACAATTGATGCAAGCATGGCTTTTGCAATACATGCCAACCCCTCCAAGTTCTAATAACCAATCAGCATAAAAACCATGAAAAAAATAATTATAGGTTTAACAAGTGTGTTGTCCATTATTCATTTGTCAGCACAAACACCAAAAGTTAAAACAGGCATAAGTCCGTTTACTATTTCTGTAAAAGCAGTGAGTACCCCCGGCTTACCATTACAATCATTTACCAACGGACGCAGTGGAGATTATGTATTAGTAGTTGGTGGCAGAACCAATGGTTACCACGGTACCAATGGAGCAGATCCAAGTGTTAATTTCCCTACTTATTACTCCAACAGAAACTTAGTAGTGTATAATCCTTTAACAGGTGCTTTAAAAAGTGTAACCGTTCCACAGCCCTACTATGACCAATTAACATCAACCAATTTACAAGGTTATCAGGATGGAAGCTACTTATACATTTGTGGTGGATACGGACAAAACAGTGCAGGTAATTATGTAACCTACAATGGTGTTATAGCCATGAATGTAGATAGCATAGTAAAAGCCATCAATAATAATGATACCTTGAATTTAGCTCGTTTTATAACCAGCACAACCAGTAACGATATGGCTATTACGGGTGGAGAATTATTTAAAGTAGGCAACTACTTTTACTTAGTTATGGGGCAAAACTTTACAGGTAAATATGCACCCACAGGTACAGAAACAAGTACTCAAATTTATTCGGATGAAATAAGGCAGTTTAGTATCAGTTTAACAGGTAAGCAATTATCAGTTCAATTGATAAAACGTTTTACCGATGACAATAAACCCGATAGCACTACCCAGTTTCACCGAAGAGATTTAAACGTAGTACCTATTAAAGATGCAAATGGTAAAGATGGCTTAGCTGTTTATGGTGGTGTATTTACTTACAAATACAACGGTGTTTGGCAGAATCCGGTTTATTTATTGCAAGATGCCAATAACAACCCCGTAGTAACTATTGATAATAATTTTAATCAGAAGTGTAATCAATATGGTTGTGCAGAAGTACTTATTTACGACCCTTTGACCAAAACAATGGGCACTACTTTGTTAGGCGGAATTAGTTATTACGATTACAATGCAAGTGGTGTATTGCAGGCTTATGCTACCGTTCCCTTTGTAAAAATAATTTCAACTGTTTTTAGATTAGCCGATGGAACTACTACAGAGAGTGTAGCACCGCAAGCCAATTCGTTACCCGATTGGATAGGGGCAGAGGCAAAGTTTTTTCCGTTGGAGCAATACCTGCTAAAAGACAATGAGGAAATATTAGATTGGAGTAAAATACCAGTAGGAAAAAGCACCGTAATTGGCTATATGTATGGTGGTATAAAAGCAACCGCTTCCCAAAGCAGTTACTTCAATCCAACAGCAAGTAACAGAACCTTGTATCAGGTTACTATAAACAGAACGGTGCTTAAATAATGCGGTATATTTATGTGGTACTGATTACTTTTTGTTTAAGTAAAATATATGCACAAGATAGCATTCCTAAAAAATCAGTACAGGCATTCCCCGTACCCGTTATAGGTAAAAGCATTGAAACCGATTGGTATTTTGGAGCGGTGTGTTTATTTAAGTTTAAAAACTTTTTTAACACACCGCAATATTCAACTGCTAAACTTAAGTTAGAGTACTCGTTAAACAAACAGTTTGTTGTTACTACCAATTGGTTTGTATATACCAATCAGAATAAAAAAATAATTATTGGTGACAATGCCTATCTCTATTTTCCGGAATACTATTTTGGAATAGGAAACAATACAGCAGAAAACAATAAGTTATATTATACAGCCCAACGATTAGAGTTGTACAATGCATTGTTATGGAGAATAAAACCAAGCGTTTATTTAGGTGTGTCAGTTAAAGCACAATCCATAAGCGAGCTTAACCCTGAATATATCAATACCATTATAAGCAATGAATTGGTCAACAACAATGCAGGCTGGAGTACCGGAGTGGGTCCACATTTGCTCCGCGATAAACGCGACCGTATATTAAACCCATCGGCAGGCAGTAGTTTTATAGAAGTAGAAAACATAAACTACATCAAAGAAAAAGCCACCCAAAATACAAACCTGTTTAGCAGCCTGAAAGCCGATATAAGATATTACCATAAATTATTTGCCAAGTCAGTTATAGCATGGCAATATTATAGCGTTCATAATTTTGGTAATGCGCCCTATCGTTTATTAGGCTTATTGGGAAGCGATAGCCACATGCGGGGTTACTACCAGGGCCGTTACCGTGATAACCATTATATAACAGTTCAGGCAGAAGCACGTATCCGTATACGCGATTGGTTAGGTTTTACTTTGTTTACCGGAGTGGGCGATGTATACAATAACTTTTCAGATGCAAATATCAGCAACATTAAATACACCAATGGTGGAGGCATAAGAATTCGTGTTGACAAAGATGACAATGTGAACCTCCGCTTTGATTATGGTATAGGCAAAGAAACAGCAGGTTTTTATGTAGCCTTTGGCGAAGCATTTTAATTAGATTGTTTAGCAGCTTTTTTAATGCAAACTCCCTTATAGTATTGACACTTCATGATTTTTTAGGTGATAAATGGTACACCAAGAAAATAAAAACCTAGTAATAATGCTCCCTAACGCATTTATAAAATAAAAGAGAGGAATATTAACTCCTCTCTTTTATGATTATTTAGCTACACTTTATTTTGTTTTTCAGTCATTTAGAAAATCATTATATCCAAAAGTGATAAATGGTACACTACCATATAGCGAAGCCTTTTTTGTTTGTAATTATGAAGTTAAAATCAATTGATTATTATTTGTTTCTTTATAATCCAATAGTTACTAAATGATAAATACCCTATTCAGCAATCTCTTTAATATCAATGTGTATTAACTTGTCATTTTCAAACTTAAATAAATATAGTAAAAAGCCTTTTTCATAAGTATTACCAACTTGTGATTTTGAAATTTTAACATTATAGACCTTAGCTAAAACAAAATTATTATAGCATAACGATAAATAAATAACCTTTTTTACAGAATTTTTCATATCTAATTCTGAAAATACTATGTATGAAGGTAGTTTTAATATTTCTTTTTTTGAGATAGTATGAAAACGCTTCATTTGTTCTTCAGCTATTTCAGTCTTGTCTGAATAAGATAAACATTTTTTTTCAAATAGTTTTTTAAATAAAACATCATAAAAATAATTAAAGTCTTCGCTTATAGGAATACTTGATACCTTTAAAGAACTATCGACAATATTTAAATTACTTTTAATAGAATCAATACATTCTAAATACAATTTAGTATTGCATGTTTGAGTATAACAACTGTTAATACTAAAAAAAGTCGTGGTGATTATAAATAAATAATATTTCATCTTACTAAAATTTAACATGAGGGAAAAAAGTTGGCATTGTTCTCCATGAGTTAGGATACATTGTATTATCTCTTATCTTAAATACAATATATTGATAATTTAAAACTTCTATTGAAGTATAATTTAACCTTTCTCCGTAATCTTTACCAAGTTGCCCTCTAACTATATTTACATTTTGTTCTGCGTGACCAGGCTCATCATTATCTCTTTCTTTTCCACTCCAACCGGTTGAATGAAAAGATTCATGCAAAAATATTAATGCCCAACCCATGGTAGTTTTATTTACTCCAACAGTGCCCTTTATAAATTTACTAATCTGGCTTCCATCTAAACTCATTGCATTTCCGCCAACTACTGCATGTGATCCAAGCTTATGATCGTTTTGCAAATCAACATCAGTAGTATTTTTTTTATCGTCAATCATTTGAGTTAATCTATCTCTAAAGATACTACTAGTTCCTTCTTTATTAATTTTAGCTTTTCTATCATAATCAAGCATACCCTTAGAATTAACTGAAAGTTTAAGTCCTGTTTTAGCCTGTAAGTCTTCTAATAACGATTTAGTATAATTTGTGCCATCCTTTTTATCTTGAGCAACAAATTTTGACAAATTTATACTATCACCTTTTATATCTTGGTTATATACAGGATTATTAGCAAAGCAAGCGTATTCACTAATACCTAAACCAGGTTTAGGATCCAAATTGAATCTTCTACCTAGCCTAACATCACATTCCCAGAAAGTAGCAGTCATTGTATTTCCTTCACCTGAAACCTCATCATCTTTCTCCTGACCGTTAAAGCCGAAGCGATATTCTATCACTATCTAGGAGTTAAGCTAAATACCAGAGACTGTTTTTTTCCTTCCTCTATTTTATAAAAAAGAATTTTATTATTCTGCATTTTATACGTAAAATTTTTTCTAATCTTTTTTTTGGTTAAATAAAAAGTTATGACATCCTTTATATCATCTTTTTCATATTCAACAAAATCTGTCCGAATATGAAACTTATTAAATTTATTACTTCCAGTAATATTACCATATTCATCAAATTCTACCTTATAAGATACTGTTTTATTTAACTCATCTTTCCAAATATAAAAACCTTTTATTACTATTTTATTGGTGACATAATCTATAATATTATCAATTTCTAAAGATTGTAGACTGTTACTTACTTTAATAAATTTAGTACTATACACAATTTCGCCATTTTTGGAATATTTCGTTATTATGATTATAGTATCTTTATCTTGAATAACTAAATTCAAACTTCTACTACTTTTTATTTGTTGTGATTTATAAATTTTAAATATATTATCATCAGTAAATGGCAAATAATACTCTCCTCCTTCATGGTTAAAAAAAGAAACATCCATTATTAATGTATCATTTCTAAAATGATTACTATCTATCCTTAAACATACTTCTTCGACTAATAAATTACTAGCATAGGCAGGAGATTTCTTTTCTATCAAACTATTATTATAGTCCTCTCGCACCCAAGCTCCATGTAGTAAATTTTTGATATTGCTAAAACTATAACAATTTGCTATTTGGACTGAAAACAATCCACATAGCAAAAAAACAATAAATCTTTTTTTATTTAACATAATATTATTCTTTTAATTCTGAAGGAGTCTCGGTAACATCCGATGTTTCTTGTGGCGTAAACTTAATATTCATTTTGGGAGAACTATTGGAAGTTGTATTGTTTCCAGTCATTTGAGTATTACTAGATTTGAATAGTGGGAATCCAGCAACATGATGGAAAATCTTAAAAAATAATGACTCAGTAGTTGCTATGTTGCTAGTTCCTTTTGCTTTTTTTGCTATAGGTGTACTAGTTGATTCTAAACTCGTTTTATCTGTATTAGTAGTATTCAAATCCCCATCAGGTGTATCATCGATAGGTCTATAAAACTTTGCCTTTTTTCCTTTATAATATTTCTTTCCATAATCCTCTTCTACTACACTAGACACATTACCATACAAAGTAGCATGAATTACATGAACTTTTTGTGTCTTCTCATTATAACTAATGACTAAGGCCGCATGTCCATTCCATAGTATTATATCCCCTGGTACTGGTGTCTTTACTTCTTCCCAATTACTATTTTCGTCCTCAACGTGTTCAATCAATGACTCTGTATCCATAGATTTTACACCTTCAGTTAATTTATCAGCTGCAAGTACCCTACAAACAAACTCAGAACAATCCATGTATTTAAGAGCTGCTTCAGATGCTGCAGTTCTGTTATTTCCCGATTCTTGTTTATACTTTGTTCCTTTGAATGCTCGACCTGCTTTAATTCTATCACCAGGGCCTTCGCCATCTACGTCAACAAATCTAATTGGAGTATTAGCTGCAAAACAATAAGACGACATAAATGGAAAATCTCTGTATCTGGGGTCAACAGATTTGAATCTAGCCAATCTGCCATCATATATACTTCTACTTCCAAAATCATAACTATTTCCTTCCCCATAGGTTTCGTTATCCTTTTCCTTACCGTTAAACCCAAAGCGATACCCATTCTCCGCCTCTACTTCTTCTAAAGTGAAACTAGCTAGTT
>JAZKBU010000021.1 GCA_040388375.1 Bacteroidota bacterium
TTGACTCTTGGTAAACCTGCGCGCCAAAGTCTCAAAAATTTTTCACTGATGTGAGTTACAATACGCACAGAACCGCCTACGAAGCCTTTGGCTGGCAGATAATTATACCAACGTATCCTTACTTGGGAACTCTGGGAGTGCGATTAAAACGTCTATATAGCCCTTATCCGCATTTATCCATCTCTTAGTTATGCGTAGGTCTGCTATGTGCTTATCTTCGGAAAGTAAGCTGTCCATCATCGCCTTGCAGCAATTATCAACATCGGGAGTGCTGTCGTGTAGGGAAAGGTGTTTGTTAGCCTTCTTGTATTTAGGCCAAGACTTCGGGACGGGAATGTAGAATGTAATATGCGCCCCCTGTTCTGGTAGGTTAAATCTTAGCCGCTTTGCTTCGGCGGCTAAGTCAAGTTTATATTCATTATACCGTTCAAGCCGCTTTAATCTTTTTAGTCCGGGTGGACGAAGCTGCTCACGGGGAATGCGAAAGAAAATCCGGTCAGAAGTATTTGCTCTGACAAACGTTTGAGGGGTAATATTTAGTACGTACCTGTTCTTTATTGCTCTGGTATTTCTACCAAAGTTACAGGATTTATAAATTTATCGTGTAATCTGTTCATTTTTTGCCTTAACAGCTTAACTCTTGAATGAGCCTGTTTCGTGAACCAACTTTTTCTTTCTACAGTAAATCTCCTTATTTTTAGATTATCAGGGATATAGTCGTAAACCATTGACTTCTCAATTTGCTTCACTAATTTTTTAACATGATCTGCTGTGTATCCTTTTAAAGTAAGCCGGTCTGTATGTTCCGAAAGTATTTTATCTTTAAGTTCATCAGGCATGTTTACTAAGCAGTAGCATATTTCGCCACTTCTTAAATTTAGAATATCAAGGTATGCCCTCATTTCCCAAGAATCATCTTTTAGTAAATCTCCATCAACACGCTCCAAATATTCTATGAAATCGAGTGGTGCTTTAATGTCCTTTACACCAACTATTTTTTCGTTATCATAAACAACAATGTCTGGGATACCTTTAAAGAATGGATTTGAAAATAATTTATCGTTCTTTTTATATTCAACCCCATCAGCCAAGCTCAATAATTTGATAGCAGCCGGTTCTGATATTTCTCCTTTGTCAAGCTGCATTGGCTTTTCACTGGATACACTCACTTTGCTTATTTTGTACTGTGAGTAAGCATAGTGCTTGTACATCAACTTTTTCATAGTTGCCGAAAAGCTATTGTCATCGTAATTAGCAGTCTTTGATATTACGTCCATGATTATACCTTTCTGCCTTTCGGTAATATCAACCATGTCTTTTTGGATAATTTTAAAGAACTCATCCGTTTCTTTCTCTGTTGGCGGTGTGTTCCCTTGCTCCTTAGTCATTAAATCAGGTAATTCGGAGGCGTTTACTCTGTATCTATTAAATTTTTTCATAAAAAAATCCTTAGAAAGTGGCTTCGGGTAGAAAGTAAAGCAACCGCTTGGAGTGTTATCATCATTTATCAGATGTCGAGCCGTGGGTTTGCTTTAGACCGAAACCATTCCCTAAGGACTGGAATTTTGTTGTTATGTATCATCATTGCTTTCTACTTCAATAATGTGGATGTAAAATTAGTACTTATTTATTTTATTTTCAAAAAAGATTTGTTGTTACTTTCAATTTTTGGCATAGCCGCAAATACTTCCGTAGTGTATTTAAGTTTAAGTCTCTTTTTAACATCCATTTTTGTTTTCTCGTTACTAATCGGCTTGCAGTTGCACCCTCTTTTAAGTAAATCATTGAACTTATCCATTGGAGATAAATTTCTATTATTCCATCTGTATGCAAATTCATCGCAATACCTTTGTAAATGCAGGATGCTGACACTATGGTGCGTTCCATTTATTGCTTTTTTTAAATGAGCCCATGCACATTCTATCCCATTAGTATAAACATCACCACGTACATATTCGCCAGCTCTATGATTAATAGTTTCATGTAAATAATAGCTATCCATATTAAAATAACAGGCTGCCGAATCAGTAAATAATCGTGACCCGCATTCTACGTGTTTTAATATTATATCCTGAACTGTTTTTTTAAACCTGTTTGGTATTACCTTAATAACAATATTCCCTCCCCTTTGCAATATACCTAATACTGGAATTTTTCTGTTGGTTGCGTGCTTACGCCATGTACCGAATTTACCTGCTGCTAAAAAAGCCTCATCCACTTCTATCTCCCCTTCAAATTTCAAATTTTCATCTTGGAAACACAGCATCCTTATTTTGGACATCATAAACCAAACATTTTTTTGGGCAAGTCCTAAACTTACGCCTTGTTGATAAGATGATATGTTTTTTTTATTGATTACCGATGTGAAAATCATAAAGAAAAACTGCCAAAGGGGCATTTTGCAACCATGAAATATAGTGCCTGTAGTAACAGTAAATTTTTTGTGGCACTTACTGTTTGCGCATTTATATTGCTGGTATGCTATTTCCTTTTTAGTCTCCCTACCTTGTCTTGAAACTCCATTTGTTAAATAATACTTTTCATGTTTGCAATGCGGACACTTTATACCATCAGGCCACCTTACTTTAACAAGATAGTCGCAGCATTTTTGTTCTGTATCAAAAGTTTTGTAGAATTGAAAAACTGTCATATCTTTATACTCTAAAACGTATTATGGTATCTATATTATTTAACCGGTTAAATGTGGATAAATTAATTTGTCCATTTAACTACTAATTACGTACCTTCTCTACTATAAAAGTGTTTTTATTTATCCTCCATCACCTTTAGATTTTCTCTCACAATAAGCAAATAAAATCTGCTATACTTTTTAACTGATTTTACATCTGGCAAAAACTGCATATTCCCTTTTCTTAAATGCTTACTTACATTCTGTGTAGTACACCCTAAATATTCGGCATATTGCTTCGGAGTTATTTCTTTTGTAGCCATTATTTTTCTTTTGGGTAAAGGTTCATGTGCTTTGTATGAAAATCTTGCAGCCATTGGCGAAGTACTGGTACTTTGTCCTTCATTTTTTGGATTAATTCTTCATATTTTGGTACTTTTTGGACAATTACACGCTCTCGGTAATCAATATCTTCGTAGATCATAAGTTTTTCCAGTTCTTCACATGCTTTTAGGTACTCTGGTGCAAATTCTGTGGCTACATTCATCTTAAATAACAGGCTTCTTTTTTCAGCTTCTACAATATTCATGGGTGCTGATACTAAACAGTAAGCAATAGCCCCTGACTTAGCCCCTGTCAGTTCGTAGTACACGTTTAATTGGGCAATATATCCTTTGTCAGGTTCTTCAATCAACTTGGGCATAAATGTGTCAATTTCCCACGAAGTTTTAATGTCGTAACATTCTGAAATATTACCATCTTTATCCATTAACAACAAATCAGGATGCCCTGTGAACCATTCATTTTCTATTGGTTCTTCGTTCTTAAAAAATATTTCACCCTCAACCCTTCCCAATAGGCTTATGCTGCTATCCTCTGCCTGGATGCCTTTGTCCATTTGCTTTGTGGTAATATCTTTCTTCCTTCCATACATTACCCTGTTGTAAATCTTAATCAATTCCTTTTGGCAGGTTATTGATAGCTTACCGGATTCTTTATCGGCTTTGGTAACAGGTTCGGTTAACAGGTTGCCCCATGATGAAGCCCTGAATTTTACTTTTGAGAAATCCATATTATGCAGTTTTTAGTATTTTATCCATTGTTTCATCGTATGTAGCTTGTAGGTTTGGGTACTTTTTGACTATTAGCCGGTAGCTTTCCAGTACTGTTTTATCGGTACAACCTGATATTTCAGCCTTTTGCCTTTCTTCTTTGGACAATTTAATTTCAGGTTCATCCTTCTTAGCCCACTTACTCTTACTGTAAGCCTGTTGTTCTTCTGTTTGGTACTCTGTAATTACCTTTTGAAGCTGGCGAAGGCTGTCTTTCTCATTTTCATCAGGCAAAATACTTGCCTCCAACCCTATCCATGTAGGCATACCGTTGAAGTTTATTTCCTGACTTATTTTTATTCTGTCTATATTCATGTTTTTATTTTTTTAGGTAGTCGTAATACATTGAAGTGCTTTCTCCTATTGATTCTAAAGCCTTTTCTTTCGTTTCAAAAAACCATTGATTTAAAGTTAAATAAGCAAAGTTCCACTCCTTCCAACTATTTACTGTTGATTCAGGAAATCCCATTGCGCCTTCTTCCGGTTCATCTGGTTTTATGTAATACGGATTTTTTAAAATGAAATTAAGTCCTGTATATTCATCAATAGTCCCGTCACCGTTTGATATTTTCTTTACATCAGCCTTAACGCCTGTTATAGTTGTACTGCCTAATTTAACTGATACCTGTGGGTGGACAGTATAGGCTTGTGCATCTGTTACTTGCGGTAACGGCATCTTTAAAAAGTACCATACTTTCTTACCTATAAATGATGTGGCATTATCGTATTCTTCTTTGGTATATATTTTCTTGTCCATTGTATTAGTTGTTTATAGTAGTGCTTTGTTGGGATTGGGTTTCAAGCGTTTTGCGTATAATCTTCAATGTTATAATTATGCCCATGATAATAAAGCCATACACAGAAAGGATAAAACGGTTCTGATGAACTCATTAAAACTCCTGTTTCATTGTAAATTTCAAATATGTTCCTTTTGCATTGTTGCCAACATATCCAATACCACATATAATCATTCAATGCACGTAGCCTTTCTGTATATGATGTTATATCTATCATTGGTTTATTTTTTCAAGTTCAGTTAATACCATGTCCTTTAATTCCTGAAACTGTATATCGGTAAAGTCCTTTGGATGGAATACTTTTAATTCAGGCTCGGTAATATCCTGCTTGTAAAAACAGAACCAATAATAATTACTCCAATAATCTTTCCTATCATCCCATTTATTACTACCATCCGATTGTTCCCCATTAAGGTATCTCATGTATTCATATATCCACTGCCTGTTTTGAGCCTCAAAAAGGTCAGGAAAGTATATTACACATATTGGTTTTACATGTTCCATTGTTTTTTATTTTGTTGTTGTTGATTGTATAAATAGATTGTAAAGTTGTTCTGTGGTGTACACTTCATAAGTATCTGAATGTTGCCAAAAATTATTTTCATGTGTATCGTAGTCTGCCAAAATAAATTCAGCAAATGATATTGCTTGTTGGTTTGCCCAAATATCCATTGCTTCGTTTATATCTTTAAACATAAACATCCGTTCACTTAAGGTAACTTCTTTGCCAAGCATACCATCATACGCATAAGGTAAATCTTTCAGTATATCTTCTTTAGATGTAGGTTGCATGATGTGGGTAGTAGGTGTTTATTTTAAAGTGTTTGTAAATATTCATCAAGAATTTCTTTTGCTAAATCTCTATTAGGGGTTTTGGATTTGGCGACTAAAACCTTTTTATAAAAAATAGCTCCGCTTGTTTGTTCATCTTTAAATATATACCATGTAGCCACTCCGTAATTAAACTCCACAGTAAACATTTTATCTATGCCATTCCAAAAGAAAAACCTTGCATTTGTACATACGTAAATCATAAAAAAACTTTAAAGTGATTTAAGAAGTTCTGCTTTTGATGCAAATGCGTTTTGAGCCTCTACTTTACAATTAACATTACTTTCTTCGTCCTTATTACACAAGTATGTTGTCAATATTATAACATTGCTAACCACTTCTATTTTAATACCACGTATTTTGGATGAACAAGCCTTTTTGTTTTCTATAAAATGAATTTCATCACCAATATTAAATTTAGTCTCAATAGTCATAAATTATTATTTTTAAAAAAGTGATTAGATAGCTTACTTGGTTTGGTTCTTTGGCTTTAGTTTTTCTTCGGCTGCTGTATCGAACTCTTGCTTTCCTTTTATTACATGGTTGATACTTGCGGCAAGTTGGTCATAGTTGTTCAAATTGGCTAACATAGCTTGTAACTCTCCGATAAGCGCATTAACACCATTAAGAGAAGTATCAAATCTTAATTCCTGTAAGCCAACAGTTTTTACTACATCGCCTTTTTTATTTTGCGTATATGTTGGTTTTTGAACAAGTAGTATTACTTCTACAGTAGGAACGAGATGCCCGTTTTCGTAGTTCACCGCAAAGTTCAAATTGCTTCTTACCGATGCTAAATTTGGCATAATTGATTATTTTTTATATGATTGTTTTGGTTTAAGGAACTTATGCCCCATTTCTTTCAGATAGGAAATTATAGCCACTCCTGCCATATCTTCCATTGTTTGATTTGGGTTATCGGCAATGAACCTTTTAAGTTCCTGATGTGCGCTGTTGGGTATTTTAATTGTTTTACTCATAACACAAAGCTACTTTTCTACTTTCATACTACCAAATAATATTTTACAAATCCTCTGAAACACACTACAGTACTAACTATTATTTTTTTAAAGGTACTTACCAACAGAACAGGTACTCCACCTAAAATAAAACCTCAATAGGCAAACGGGTAGGGTCAATCTAAAATTTAATAAAATCCCCGTAACCGCTTACCCCAAACTCCGCTACCTATATAAAAACAGGTACTTTCCATAAAGACGCTTACCGAAACCACCCCCCGTTCCTGCAAGCCAATGCCGTCCTGCGGTTATTGAAAACCTGTTGCCCGGTGGCATCCGATTTAATTTTCAGGTTTGTAGCCTATAATTAAACTCAAATCAATACTGGTTTAACGGGGAAATGGTTTAAAACTATCTGTGCTTACATTCACGCCTGACTTGCCTGGGCTGTTGCTAACGGGCGGAATTGAACTTAAAACAAGGCTGGCATATCGGTTATTGGAATTTCGATTGAGATTTAAACTAATTGCCGGTTAACACTGGTTTGTATTGGGCCTGTGATCCTGCACACTGATATTGTAAAGCTGTATTGTTGCGTTATTTGGCTGTTATTGGGTATTGCCTTGTGTTTATACCTTTGAATGGGATAAATGGGCTATTTGGGCAGCTAATGAGCTTACAGGGGTATTGTAGGAGAGGGTGAGGATA
>JAZKBU010000022.1 GCA_040388375.1 Bacteroidota bacterium
CCCTCTACTGATACCAAGGGATTCCAAGCATAATATTTAACATGAGTAGTCAAAAAGGGGCGTTTTTGTTGGGTGTAAACCTAAATTAAAATTTAGAATTACGCAACTTGTAAAAAACTTCATCGGTTTGTTTGTCTAAATATATTTGGCTTAACTCTACGTACCTATAAAACTCTTTACTGCCTTGGGTATGTCCCGATATTTTACGAACACTGTGTTCCGGCATACCTAACCTTAACATGGTTGTAATAGCTGTTCTACGCATAATATGTGAGCTTATTAAATCGCTCAAAAGCAATGTGCCTTCTTTTTTATTAATAAATACAGGCTCCCCTCGTTTATTCCTTATTTTATCAATGGGCTTATTCCAACCCATTTTTAAAGCAATTATTTTTAGGTTCTCGTTGAAATAATTAACCGATATAAAGGGAAAAACGGTCACTCTTTTTTCTTGCATAAATACCTCCATAATATCTTTGGCATAATCGGGTAATTTAATAGAAGTAAAGGTACTTGTTTTTTTGGAGCGCACTTGTATATACATGGCATTCATGGAGTATACAATGTCGGTTCTTTTAAGGGCCAATAAATCGGAAAAGCGTAAAGCAACGGTACAACCTACTATAAAAATATTTTTCACACGTATTTGTAAGGGTGTTAGTTCCCGGTCTATGTCATTGTTATCAATAAGCCATTGCAGTTGTTCGGGCTCCAATACCAAAATGGGTATTTCTTCCTTCATTACATAAAACTTTTTATGAAACAGGCCAATGGGCATGTTTTTTTCTAAAAGCAAATAGTTGAAAAAAACCTTGAGTACCTTAATTTGGTTCCCTACATAGTTATCATAACAATCTAAATCTTTATATAAGTAGTCGGTAAACTTTAAATAAAACTCTTTCCAGTATTTATCGGCTTTATTAATATCCTTTTTAGCGTTAAAGTTGAGCAAAGGAAACTCAATGAAGCATTGTTTTTTTAAACAATAACTCAGTAAATTTTTATAAAGTAGTTCGTAGGTATCAATAGTGCTTTGTTTAATTATAGCTCCGTTTTTTTGAAGCCTTTTTTTGCTTTGCGAGTCAATGATAAATTGCCTAAGTAGTTTAAAGAAGTTTGATTGTACAACCAATTCATGATGGGTTTTACTCATGACACAATAATGAAAATAAAAGTTGGAAACATATTTTATGCCGCGTTAAAAAGCGGGCAAATATATGTAGAAATAAATAGGACGTACTATGTTTTGTGGCATGTGGCAGCCTCCTAAACAGGTCTCTTTTTGCTTAATAAAACAATAATTCATACAGGGTTACGTTGGTATTTTATATTTATCAATTAATATTGCCCCAAAATTTAAGCGTGTTTAAACTGTTTGCCCAAGCCACTTTATTTGTTTTTTTACTATTGCTTTGTGGTCAAACAAATGCTCAAAATAAAGCAGACTCTTTAAGCGACTCCACGCTTAATCGGTTTTTATTAACATATACGCCTAAGGATACCGTCAATAACCGCACTTTTTTATTGAAATTCTATAAAGGCAATGAATTACTGGCTCAATTTAAATTGCTCAAAATAAACAATAGAAAAATTGTAATAGATACTTTTGTGTATGAGGAACCTTATACGCAGGATAGTTTATTAACGGGCAGTGGTATAAAAAGGGCCGACCTTGTTTATACCAGCAACTGGGAAACGGATACGCCTGTAGTAAAGTCAGTTTTAATAATGCCTCCGGCACCTCAAGTTAAGGTAACAAAGGCGGATACTTTTGATTTGTTAAAAGTATTGAAAGCCGAAAACAAAATTGGTATTACGTATACCAATGAGGTGGAGTATGGCAATAATTTTTATTATGGTTTAGCCAATACGGTAAACCCAAGGGTAACCAATAGCATAACGGCTGATGCCAAAATATTGGGTTTACCTATTACTATAGGTACTACTTACACCAATTTCAGAACGGATAATAGTTTAAACTTAAGCGATTTTAGGGTGAGTATGGATGTGCTCAGTTTTAAAAACGACCTGTACAATAAAAACTTAATTACCAGTAAACAATTGGAAAAAATGAATGCAGACCAATTAAACACCAAAGCGGAAATAAGTAATTTGGATAGCAATATTAATGGGCTGGAGAACAAATTGAACAATCCGTATAATTTAGAAAAGTATAAGGAAAACAAACACCTGCAGGAGCTAAGCAAAAAGGATACGAGCGTGGAGGGACGTATTAAATTAAGTCAACTTAAAAACCAAACGGCACAATATGAAACAGAACAAGCACAATTAGAAAAACTGAAGAAGCTGCGTAACTTAAAGAAGCGGGAATTGGGCAATATTGATAAAAGCCTGTTAAACGAAAAATCAAATTTACTGAGCAGTAAAAATATAAGAAAAAATATGCGTGGCAACAGTACGCTGGGTAAAGGATTTAGTCTATTGTATGCCATTAACAAATTAGATATCGGGCGTATTGCTCCCATTTATTCAGAGTTTACTTTAAACGGTTTAACTTATTTAGGGCTAAACACTCAGTTCAATATCAGCAATACGGAAATATCATTAACAGCAGGGCGTTTAAATAATTATGCCAGTTATTTGTACCATACCAGCGATAACCTAGGTGGGTATATATATGCAGGTAAAATAAGCCAAAAGCAGGTGAGTGGCAATACCTTTTTATCAGTATTATACTTAAACCCCAATACAAGCAATGCAGAACAAAGAGCCGATAACCGGTACTTGGTATTGGGCATTGGGGGTAAGGAAGAGCTAATAGAAAATGTTCATTTTTCGTGGGAGCTGGCTTATGCCGAATCAGACTCTAATAACCGTACTTATCAAAAAAGCAATCAATTGTTTCAACGGTTCGACCCCTATGCTTTGGCAGGCGGAGTAGGTTTAGCGGGCGACATTGATGCCAAAACCAAATTTGAAATTAACTCAAAATATGTGGGTTACGACTTTAAAAACCCGGCTAACTTTAATTTAAGAAACGATTTTTTGCGCAATAGCCTTAAAATTACCCGCTTATTCAACCAATCAAAAATACAGGTCAGCTATCAGTTAAAGTACGATGCCGATAATTTTACGGCACTTAAATCGTCTACCACCCATATTATCAATAACAATGTACTTTTTAGTTATAGAATGCATAAGCAGTTTAAAACCATTGTTAATGTAAACTATACGCAGGTGAGTAATTATTTTGAAGGTGCACAATTTGGTTTAAAGCAATATGTGTTTACCTCGCAAATGGCTAATATTACTTTAATACATACCTATAAAAACAAAACAGTACAAGGTTTAAATACCATGAATTTAAATTTTAATAGAATAAACAACGAAGCCGTTTACACAAGTTCAAACTTTCTGCACCAGGTATCGTATACCAACCTGCTTGATTTTTATAGAAAAGGCTTTAAAATAAATAGTGCAGCAGGGTATCAGGCTGCTCAAAGCGACTCAGTTGTTACCATGAATGCATCAGTGGAGGGAAGTAAATTATGGAAATCGTTTGAGTTTGGTTTGGGTGGTTTAGTAAAAATTAACAATAATTTATTGTCTTATAAATCAATAACTAGCAGAATAACTTATACCAAAAACAGGTTTCGTTTCATGATGGGATTTGAATATTATTGGTTAAACAATACCTTTGAAAGCCAAGGAAGTATTAATAATGGGTTAATACTCAGAACAAGCCTTACCATAAAAATTTAAGCCTTAGTATAATGAAAAAACTCTTTTCAATGTTACTCCTTTGCATGCTAATTGGAGTAAAAGTTAGTGTGTCCCAGATTAACATTCAGTTTTTCCCAGGCAAGGAATTTAACGTTACCAGCGATGATTTGATTAACTTCAGTATGCTATCACCCGTGGAAGAAAAAGTGGTTGATGTACATATTGTATGTAAAAGAAAAGAGAGTGGAGAGCAAGTATTTGAAGCCTCATTATCAGCCATTAAAATAAATGCACAACTATACATGGTTGCCGGCAATACAAGAGGCTTAAGTATAAAATACAGCAACAGTGCAGCTTTGTTTAACAATTCAAAAGTATTAAGCAGTGGTACTTACCAGATTTGTGTGGAGCTTATAGCAAGCAATTCCCTGGAAAGATTAATTACAGAGTGTGAAGATTATAAGAACTTACCTTTAAATCCACCAATGTTATTGTACCCCGAAGACAAAGGAGTAGTCAATACCTTACAACCCATTTTAAACTGGATTCCACCAACTCCTTTACTTAATCCCAAAAGTGTTAGTTACCAGTTAAAGTTGGTACAACTTCATGGAAACCAGAATCAATTTGAAGCCATTGCTTCCAACTCAGCCATTTTTGCCACCCTGGTGCAATCAAATACCAATTTATTATATCCTTACAATGCATTGCCTTTGGTTTACGATAAGCAGTATGCCTGGCAGGTAGAAGCCTTTGAAGGTAGTGTTTCATTAGGTAAAACAGAGGTTTGGCAATTCACCATACAAAGAGATTCGATAGAAGCATTGAAAGAAAAATACAGACTGTTGAGTTTTATTAAGCTATCAAATCAGGGTACAGATAGTAAGTATTACGAAACCAATGAAGATTTAAAAATAATTGTGGAGGGTATTGTAATAAAAGAAGCTACTATCCAAATTGTAAATGCTACCAACCAGGTTATTCAAAAAATAGAACCCGCTGACTTGTTTGATATTGGTAACGATAGATATGTAATTAACTTAAATAAGTATAAAGCCATTAAGGCAAATACAAATTACACTATTCAAGTTAGCCAAGGCGCTATAAAAAAGCTTACCCATTTTAACTACTCTCCCATTAAATAGCGCATTATGATAATGAACAAAAGCAAAAGTTTATTTGCTATCATTATCCTTTTGGTATTTACCCAATGTAAAGATGATTTGAACATAGCTGAATATGTTCAATTTTACAATAAAAAGGATAACGGGCTAACCCAAAGTGTGCAACAAGATAGCACCGTATATGCCATTAGCATTCGTAGCCGCGAGTATATGGCCCTGATGAATATTGGCCCTGATGCCATGCATTTGAGTAAGGAAGAGCTGAAAAAGCAAATTGAAGAAACGGAAGACTTCACTTACATATTTTTTAAAATACAAAACGATGGCCTGATTATTAAAAAGGACAGCGTAGAAAAAATAGACCAGATTAATTATTTCCAGTCAGGGGTATTAAATGATGTGTACCTTATTAACAAAGGCAATAAAATATATCCATGCCTAAGCACCTATATATCATCAAACAATATGGTAAATGAGCATACACTCATTTTAGCGTTTCCTGTTCCTTTCAGTGAAATAGAAAGCAAGCCCGAATTTATAGTGAATAAGAGCACTTATTTCACCAAAAATATTTCCATTCCATTACCAATAAAAAACAAA
This sequence comes from Bacteroidota bacterium, assembly GCA_040388375.1. Lineage (NCBI taxonomy): Bacteria > Pseudomonadati > Bacteroidota > Bacteroidota bacterium. The sequence goes on from JAZKBU010000022.1 coordinate 5,409, forward strand.
AATACATTACCCGAACTCTCGTTCTAATTTATGAAAAAGTATACCGAACCTAAAAAACGAACCAAATTAACCGCTTTATTTTTAGCCTTGTTAATGCTTGTTGAAACCATTATTCCAAATGTGTCGTTTGCGCTTTCAGGAGGGCCATCGCAACCGGAAGTAGAGGGTTTTACCCCAGCGGGAACAGCCGATATGGTTGATTTATTTACAGGTGATTTTAATTACAATATTCCTTTAATGGATGTGGATGGTTACCCTATTAATTTAGGCTACCAGTCAGGCGTAAGCATGGACCAGGAAGCCAGTTGGGTAGGTTTAGGCTGGAATTTAAACCCGGGTGCTATTAATAGGAGCATGCGCGGTTTACCTGACGATTTTAGCGGGGATGTGGTAGAAAGAAATATCCATATTAAACCAAGCTACACACTAGGACTTAGTGGTAGTGCAAAAGCAAAATTATTTGGATTCCAAATTTCAAAAAAGAATGATGCAAAGTATAAATACATGAATGCCTCAGTCGATTTAAATTTGGAGTTGTTTTATAATAATTACAAAGGATTAGGATTTGATTTTTCTCCTGATTGGGATATTACTTTATCAAAAGATAAACAAAAGGGATATCCGCCAAATCGTGCAGAACCGAAAGCAGACCAAGATTCAATGCAAACAGAAAATGCAGAAAATGCAGAAAATAGAGATGCAAAGGGCAGAAAAATATTTTCAGCCAAAGATGTGCTTAAAAAAACTTTTATACAAATGTGTAAAAGCCAATTAAGCCAAATTCCGGGTGTTAGCCTATTTCTTGATAAAAAAAATAAAACAAAGGTTTTTGCAAAAAATACAGCAATATCTACTTCTATGTTGGGTAGAGAGGCCCGTTTATTATCAAGTTACTTTCCCAATGGTAATGGTTATACGCCTCAGTTAGCCAATAGTATGCAAAACTATAACTTTAGCTTTGATATGTCTTTTGGTACTGCAGCCACTGCTATATTTGCTTCTCCAACAATAAAAGTATCGGTTAATTGGGAAGGTACCGATGGTGAAACTTTTAAAAAAGGAGCTTATGGAGCCTTTTATCAAAACAATAACAACAGTGTAGACGGAAACGTATTATTGGATTTTAACAGGGACCATGATGGTGCATATTCTAAAAACAAACCCCTTTTACCAATGCCTGTTAATATGTACGATATTTATTCTATTTCCGGCCAGGGCATAGGTGGTATGTTTAGAGTTATGCGCAATGGTATAACCGTTTTTCACGATGACAAAAGCACGTCTACATCCAATAGTGGTGGTATGTCTGTTGAATTTGGTGCCACATCAGATATACATACTAAATACAATTTTAGATATTCTTATAATAGCGAAGAAAATGGAAGGTGGCAGAATAGCTTTACAGATAAAGTAAACGATTATACCAATGTAAATGATAAACCTGAGTTTGAATTAAATTATTTTAAAATGGCAGGTGAAAAAAATACTGTTAATACCAATTTAGTTTACTATAAAAACTTAGGCATACCTTATAAGCCTAAAGTAGAAAGAGTTCATCCATTTAAAGTAGAAGCAAAAGGAGATTTAGTTGCCGATAATGTAAGCGATGAAAACTTAGGTACCGGTTATGGAAGTAATTTATATCCGGATAAAAGAACAATTAAAAACCAATATGTATCGGTATTAACTTACAATAACCAATCAGCTTTTCAACAACCCATTTTAGGCCCGGGTACACCTATGTTTTCACCCGCTTATGAAAATGCAAGTAGAGAGTTTACCAATTTAAGTACCTATTCATGGTTAGCTTCCGCTACCATTCCGCAAGGAACTACCGGCAATGTATATGCTGACGAAATTAGTAAACGCAAAGGTCATCACATTGGCGAAATTACGGTGCACCAAACCAATGGAACCCGTTATATATATGGTGCGGCAGCTTATAACAATGAGCAAACAGAATATACCGTAAATATTGGAAAAGTATATACCAGTACAGGCGATGTATCAGGTAATACAGAAGGGTTACCTGTGCTCAACCCCCAAACCAACGTGGTTGATATAAATGCCCAGATAACAGGCTATACCACCAACAAAAAAGGAAGTGATAGAGACGACAAATCAGACCAGTATTACAATAGTATAAAAACACCGGGTTATGCGCACTCCTATTTGCTAAGCGGTATTGTACAACCCGATTATGTAGACATGGCTCCGCGTGGTTTAGGGACGGAAGATTTGGGCAATTATACCAAATTTAATTATGTTAGAACGGCTTCAGCATACAAGTGGAGAACCCCTGCTGAAGAAGGTAAAGCTACTTTTATTGAAGGCCTAAAAAGTATGAGCCACGATAACAAAGCCAGTTTTGTAGAAGGCACCAAAGAATTATGGTATTTACAAACCATAGAAAGCAAAAACCATGTAGCCGTTTTTGTAATTGAGCCAAGAAATGATGCCCGGGCTATACTACCCGGTGATGGAGGTACAGGACCCACTTATAACGATATCAATAATTATTCATTCAGGCTAAAGCGCATTGTGCTTTATACACGCAGCGAGTACGAAAACCATATAGCTAATCCGTTAAAAGACGCCACACCCATTAAAACAGTTTGGTTTGATTACGATTATTCACTATGTCCTGGTATACATAATGCGTGGGATAAAACAGGCGATCCGGGAAAATTAACCCTTAAAAAAGTGTTTTTTACTTATGGCAATTCAACCAAAATAGTAAGTACCTATAAGTTTAACTATAGTGCTGTTAACCCATCATACAATCAGTCGAATACTGACAGGTGGGGTAACTACAAAGCTGATCCTTTATCAGGCGAACCCGACAATATTAATTTCCCATACGTAAAACAGGATAAAACCATTGCCGATGCAAACGCTTCAGCTTGGTTGTTAAGTGAAGTAAAATTACCTTCAGGAGGTATTATAAAAGTAAATTACGAGTCAGATGATTATGGTTATGTGCAAAACAAGCGTGCTGCACAAATGATGAAAATAGAGGCGGTCAATAATTCTACCAATGTCCCTACAGGGAACAAAAATGTTTTGTATGATAATGGTACGCTCTCTATAGCAAACAGCTCGTTTATATTTTTTAAAATACCTGCACAAGTATACTCTGGTTATAGTGATCCGGATGATATACATAAAGCAAAAGAAAACTACATGTACCAGTGTGTAGATAATTTACATGATATTTCTTTCAAGCTACTGATGGGTGTAATGGGTAATAATGATAAAGAATGGATATCGGGTTATGCCAGTTTAAAATCAAGTGGTTTAGCAAGCAATGATGACACTTACTTTTATGTAGAAGTAAAAAATGTTGATTTAGAAAGCAGGGTTAGCCCCAAAAATTTACACCCGTTTACCAAATCAGGTTTCAATTTTGCCAAAGCAAATTTACCTTTTGTGGTAAATCCTACTTCGTTTGGCGAAATGGAACAAGGTGGAGCTGATGCAGGTGAATTTGCAATGAAGCTATTAGGCATAGGCGATTTAATTACTACCTTATTCGGTGTAAATGATAAGTTATTGGAAAGAGGTTTCTGTAAATACATAACCCTGGGCGAATCATTTTGTCGCCTGAACGAGCCATACAAGAAAAAATTAGGCGGAGGGACAAGGGTAAAAAAAATAACCATCAGCGATGAATGGTATAGCATAACCAATAATACAGGGGCCAGTGAAGAGTTTGGGCAGGAATTTGACTATACCATGGAAGAAACTACCCAGGAAGCTACCCGATTAATCAGTTCAGGAGTAGCTGCTTATGAGCCCAGCTCAGGTAGTGATGAAAATCCGTTTAAATTACCCATTGGATACACCAAAGAAACGTTTCTTTCTCCTGATGAAGATGAAATGATTGAAGGACCTATTGGTGAGTCGTTTTTCCCAACGGCCAGTGTGGGTTATTCAAAAGTAACAGTAACCAATTTAGGCAGAACAAAAGGTAGCGGCTTATCGGAACAAAAAGTAACCAGCCATGGTATAGGTAAAACGGTAAGCTCTTTTTACACCGCCAAAGATTTTCCTACCATTGTAAGCCACACCGCTGTAACAGACGAGCGTGTTTGGACACCGGTAATTGACCTGTTTGTATACAAACAGTCGTTCGAAGAAAAATACATTAGTCAGGGATTCTCAATAGAGTGTAACGATATGCATGGCAAGCCTAAATCGGTTGAGGTGTATAAGCAATTAGCCCCAACCGAAAAAGTACCCGTACTGTTAACCGGTACTTATTATACTTATAAAACCAAAACCTCAAACCCTTACCAGTTAGACAATACAAACATTTCCGTAATTGATGATAGTGGAGTAGAAAGCAAACAAACCATAGGGGTTGAATCAGAAATGTATGCCGATAACAGAAAAAAGATGAATGATACCTATGGAGGTAATGTAGATTTGGCTTTTGAAGTTATTACCATTTCACTTGTACCTATTCCTGCAGCTTTTCCATTTATACCCATTACCCCAAAATATGAAGGAGCTACCGATAACTTTTATTCAACAACCTTAAACAGGGTAAGCACGGTGTATGGCATTATTGATGAAGTAAAAGTAATACAGGATGGCTCGGAAATTACCACGAAAAATATAGCCTTTGATGCATTAACTGGCGATGTATTGGTAACCAAAACTACCAACGAGTTTAAGAAAGATGTTTACAGCACTACCTACCCTGCACATTGGATGTACGATAATATGGGCTCAGGGTACAAAAATATAGGTATAGGATTTACAGGCGTAAACTTAAGCAGTGGAAACATAACCACTTCAGCCGTTACAACCCATTTATGCAAAGGCGATGAAGTATTAATAGACAATACGACCCTGGCCATTGTAGATAAAGAAGGAAGCAATTTTAAGCTGTACGAGGCTTTAACCGGTGCTGCCATTACCAGTAGTGGGTCTGTTAGTTTAAAAATAGTGCGTTCGGGCCGCAGAAACATGCAAAACATGCCTATTTTTACTGCTACCAGTTTAAAAAAACCATTCAGTATCAGTGGCAGTAACACCAAACTCGATTTACAAGCCAGTACACAAATTTTAGATGCCAAAGCCATTACTTACCAGATAGACCAAACCAAATACAAAAGTTTTACTGAAAGTGCGCAGAACGATTCTACCTATTTCTTTTTAGAACATATAGCTGCTTTAAATACTATACTAGCTGATGGCAGTGTTAAAATATACGATTTTAGTTTTCCATCAGGATATGGATTAACAGGAACTTTATCATATACTATTCCATCTAGTATTCTATCATCAACCGCTACAAATGATTATAAAAGTTCATTTATAAATAAATTAAGAAATAAGCTTGGTGGTACCCATAATGTTAATTTTTCATACTTAGAAACAAGTAGTAATAAAAAATTAGATATACGAACTATTGTAGGGGCCTCTTCAGTACCAGTGACAAATTTTTCTATTTCCTTACCTAGTGCCTATTCTTTAGCAAATAACACCAGCTTTCATCAGAATAATAAAATCCATAAAATTATTTTAGCCAATTATGCATTAGTGGGTAGTGATGTTTCCACATTTGCGATTAATGGAGCATGTAATGTTGAGTTCAAACATATTTCAACGGGTGATATAACCACTGTTTCTGAAGCAACCTATATAAGTTATCAAGAAGGATTTAGCCTTATCCCTTACACTGCAGCTACCTTGGTTAATAGTAATTTTTATTTAAATGCAGGTCAGGCTTTGGCACATAAATCGGTTATTATAAAACCACAAACCAATTTGTTGTATAAAGACCAACGCACTACCAATACCACCGCTGAAAAATTTGCCAATACCAAAGGCGTTTATGCCAACTACAGTGCGTTTTATAATTTAGATGCCAAAACTATGGCCGATTTTACGGCCAGCACTTCTAAATGGAAAATGGCCGAAACATCTACCTTGTTTGACCCATATACAGGAGCAGAAGCAGAAAGTAAAGATGCCTTGGATAGGTACCGTTCCGTATCGTATTTAAAAGACCAGTTTATGTACGACAATAAAACAAGCTATACCAACCAACAGGGTTATGGCATTAGCCATAAGCCCCAATTGTATATAGAAAATGGCAAACAAAGCGAAGCCACCGTTTTTAATTTTGAAACGGAGAACGAGTTAAAAGGAATGAGTTATAGCACCAACATATTCAGTAGTACAGATAAACACTATTTTGAAAAGATAAATTTTACTAATAACTCCGTTATAACCAATCAAACAGTGGGTGTTAACGCTATTGGTTACATTCCTAAACTGAACCATACAGGTAATAGTTCATTGGCTATTCCTAATGGCGAAAATATAGCCGCTAATTTTTACATAGCTAAAGAATACCCGAGTACACTTGACAATGCCCTTTTACCATTTTATCCACTGGTAAATAAAAAATATGTAATAAGTGGATGGGTACATAGCTCAAACAACTTTTTTGCTACCGATGCCATCAAAGGCGCCTGTAAAGTAGAAGTACTGGACCAAAGACGCAGCAATGTATTGCATACATTTACCTTCACACCAAGCGGCCCGGTTATAGGAGGCTGGCAACGTTTTTATGGTGAATTTACCCTTGAAAACGGCACCGTAGAGGGCACCGCTACCGATGCTTATGTGCTCCGTGTTACTTTACAAAACAATGCCACCGGTTCGGGCAACAATGTTTATTTTGATGATGTGCGTTTACACCCGTTTGATGCCAATATAAAAAATTATATATACGATGAACAACACCGTGTAAAAGCCATGTTAGATGAAAATAACTATGCTACTTTTTATATGTATAACAATAAGGGCGAATTGGTAACGGTACGAAGAGAAACCGAAAAAGGAATTATTACCATTCAGGAAAACCGTAAAAACAATTCAAATGTCAATGGCCAGTAAAAAATATAGGCAACGCATATGGGGCATATTGTTTATATGCCTGAGTGTATTAAGTGCTTATGCCAGCGACCGAGATTTGCTGATGAAGGACATCAATGCTTTTTACAAATTGGTGGCTACCCAAAAGGTAGACATGAATATACAGTATAAGTTATACGATAAAAAATTAGAAGGTGCCCCTATACAAGCATCCACCATTAAAATGAAATTGGATGGCAATAATCAGTATATTGATAATTCGCATTATACTTTTTATGGCAATAAAACCTTTCAATTAATATTATACAAACGCAACAAAAAGGCGGTTCTCTCAAAAAGCAATAAAGAGAACAAACTTACACAGCAGTTCAATAAAATACTGCCCGATAGTGTAATGATGGAGTATTTGAAAAATGTAAACTTAGTAAGCGATACTTTGGGCATTAGAACATACCAAATAACATTCAGCGAGAAAGCACCGTATAAGCAATGGACGTTGCTTTTTGATAGTAAAAACAATACCATTAAAAAGAGTAGTATTTATTACAAGGACGATGTAATAAAAGAATACGAAAAACGAGGATTGGTTGGCGAAAAGGATGCATCTATTATACCCATTATGGTAGTAGAGTATACCTTTCATGAATGGAATGTGGCGCCTGATTTTTTTGAAGCCAGCGATATTATAGCCAAAAAACAAAAACAATATGAACTGTCAAAAAAATATAGTCACTATAAATTGTTAGACCAGTTAAGCATCAATAAAACAAAAAGAAACTAATTAAAGCCCAGTGAAATTAACAATGAAAACAGCTGTAAATATAAAAAGCCAATTTTGTCTTCTATTAGTATTATTACTATTTGCCTATCAATCGTTTGCCAAGGTAGTAGTAAGCCCTAGTGAAATTTTGACTAGTTCAACTTTAGTAACTGGTGGGAAAGTGGCATGTTATGCCGATATTATGAATGCTTATGCAGGAACAATAGGTACATACAGCCCATTTTGGCCGGGGCCTGGGTCAAATGCTAGTGCCATTAACAATAAAATAAATGCTGTTGATATTTTAAAAAGCGTTGCCAATATTAAATTAAGGGTAAAAGACTTGGATAAATACCCCAATTTATGTTTCCCTGATAACTTTACCTATACCGTAAACATAAAGTATAAAAAACTAAGCACCACGGGTACCTACGATGCCACAGAACAGTCAGCACAACTGACGGTAAGCTATAGCAAAACAAAAGGGCAGCAATATAAAAGCCTGGATATTTTTAAAATAGATGATGCTGTATTTTTCTCTGCTTATATTGAATCCATTACCACCTCAAACAGCCTGCTAAGTATAAAAGATTTTGTAGAGTTATATGCCGAATTAGAATACGACTACTTAACCAAACCAACCTTGTTTAGCAATAGTGAAACAGTAAATGGAGGAATTGTATATGTTTCTTCGATAAGTAATTATCTTGATAATAAATTGGCTTATTTTACCCCTAAAGTTTCTGCCAGTTACGATACCGATAATGAGCATATATTAATAAAAGCGGCAGTTCGCAGCGATGATGAGATATCTGCTATTTCAGGTAATTCATACTTTACCGATTACTGGACATTACAAAAAGGTAATTTTACCAATTGGATAGATTCGGTAGAAATTCAATGGAATTTTAGTGAAGACCAATACTTTGAATATGCAAGTGCTCAATTTAAAGAAAAAGAAATCACATCAACTACTGTTACTTATATTCCACAATACAATCAATACGCTATTTCAGTGGTAGTACCCTATAGTGCTGCAGCTACTGCTGATTATATACTCAGCAATATATTTGAAAAGGGAGTACTCTCCATAAGAGCCAGGTTTTTAGGCAGAATAGCCGTACGTAATTCAGGTGGTAGTATTACCGAAGTAAGAATGATACAATGCCCTTGGTCCGACTTTTTTGGCGGAGCACAAGTGTACAATAGTGGTGGCACAGCTTCTCTGGGTCAGTCGCTAGCGCTTAAAATAGCTACTTATAGCCCTAAACTAAACTGGATTTTTAATTGTACTTACGCAGAAGATGGAAAGAAAAAAGAGGTTATCAATTATTTTGATGGTACGCTCAAATCGCGTCAGGTAATTACCACTTCCAATACCGATGATTTTGCGTTGGTGAAAGAAACCATATACGATTACCAAGGCAGGCCGGCTATAGAAGTACTGCCCGTACCTACTACGCCCAATAGTTTAAAATACGTACCTAATTTTAACCAATCAGTAAACGGAACAAGTGTTGCTTATAGTGCTACTGATTTTGATTTTAATACCAGCAACTGTGGAACTACTACCTTGGGTATGGCAACCACATCAGGTGCAGCCAAATATTATTCAAGCAATAACGCTTGGCTAACAGGGGCTGCTATTAACACAAAACACCAGTTTATACCAAGTAGTGGTAATAGTACCGATGGTTTTTATCCGTTTGTGCAAACTGTTTATACCCCCGATAATACAGGCAGGGTTAGCATGAGCACACAACCGGGTGTTGATTTTAGACTGGGCTCACCACAAAAAGAAACACGCTATTTTTATGGCAGACCGGAGCAGGAAGAGTTAGACCGTTTATTTGGTGCCGAAGTGGGTTTTGCCTCACATTACACCAAAGAAATGGTACGCGATGCCAACGGTCAGTTTAGCGTGAGCATTAAGGACCTGAGCGGTAAAGTAATAGTTACAGCCTTAACAGGCGATAATGGAGCGGGAACCAATGCGCTATCAAGTGCTACTCAAACACAGGACATTGATGTAGATTTATTAGAGCATAGCCAAACCAAAATTGAAGATGGCTATTTGCTTTCATCACCCATTTTAGTAGGCAAAAGCCAAACCTATAAGTTCCAGTATGCTTTAAGCCCGGCCACCTACAGTAAACTATGTAATGGAAGCGAGTTCTATTGTTTAGATTGTATTTATAATTTGGAAATAAGCATTACCGATGAGTGTGGTGCAGAGTATTTACAAGGTGAAGTAGGCACAACAGATTTTAAACCTATTACCAGAAAAATAGGTCCTAGTGTTATTAACGATGTATGTAATACATCTGGTACCATCTTTAATACCAATTCTGTAAAAGAAAACTTTTCACAAAAAATTGATGGTTACATAACCCTTACCCTACCTGCCGGAAAATATACGGTAAGCAGAAAAATTACGGTTGACCAGGATGCCAGAGAAACTTATTTGCGCGAAATAGTCCCTAATAAATTATGTAAAACCCTTGCAGAATTTGAGGCAGAAGAAGCAGCCAAAATAAATTTAGAACAGTGCAGACCTTGTGAGGCGTATAATATAGCCAAAAAACAAGGAGGAGATATAAGACAAACCTATATTACCAATGTATATGCCAGTCGTTTTGGAAATGCTTCTGATCCTGATAATATACGTAAAAACTTAATTGGCGAAGAGTATGATGTGGCCAAAGAACGTTGTGGTGTTAAAGTAAATCCTTGCGTTACTTACAGAGAAATTATGCTGAACGATGTATATCCTGATGGCTTATATGGTGATATGAGTTCAAGCACAGGTGGTAACTACTCGGTATTTAAAACCAATACCGATGCAAGCCTATGGTACCAAGGTATAGCCTATTTTGATGACATAGACAATGGCATTATAGTAGGCAGCGGAACCACCGTTACCAAGTTAAAAGATTTAAGCCTGGCCGATTTAAAAAAATACTGGAAGCGCGAATATGCAGAAGCATTGGTTCACCTGCACCCCGAATATTACCAATACGAAGCATGCAATATTTTAGCCGAAAGTAAAACCTATGATATGGAGTTTAGCAGCGTATCTGACTATACAGAAGCTAACAACTGGAAGTATATGGAAGATGTTGGCACCGGTACTAGTAACAATAAAGACCCATTAATAACAAGCCTTAACACACAATTAAGTACAATAGCCAGCAATTTTCAAACGCAAATTAATACCACAGCTGCCGGAACTTTAGGAATTACAATACCTGGCTTAAGTGGTTCTGTTAGCTTAAAGCAATTGGCTGCATATTTAACTTTTTGTAAAAGCACCAATAGTTCTTCTACTTCTTCATGTATTAGCAGCGCACTAAGTAATATAAGCACCTGTGATTACCGCGCTAAAAACTTATTCTGGACTACCTACAAAGCCTTATACCAGGCTATAAAAGTAAAATTATACAACGATTTTGCTTATACACTAAGAAACACAACAACCTACCCAAATCTTGATGTCAACAATATACGCTTTTCAGCACCCGCACCTAGTATAGCCAATGTAGGTATTGCTAAAAACAAAAACCTTGCTAAAATTGATGAGCAATGTAAACAAGCCTGTACCAATATGGCTGATGGGTGGATTAATAAACTGGGTGCTTGCAGCTTCAGCAGTGATCCTACTACACGTGCTGCGGAAATAACTACTTTAAAAAATGCTTTGATTGCTGTTTGCCAAAATGGTTGTGATGAAAAAAATCCTTTGGGGGCATCTACCGTTAAACCAAGTTCAACAAATACGGATAAGTCGTTTGAAGATGTTTTTATAAGATTAGGTTACGAATATAAAACGGATTGTAATCCGGGATTGATTAAATTTCCTAAACCTTATGATGCCAATGGTAATATGACCGATTTAAAAAATAATCCGATTAGTGTTAATCTTCAATCCGATTTATGTGCGACAGGATTAAATCCGTGTATACTTTTTGGCAATTGTAATCAAACCACTGTTTCAACTGTGGAAGGTGGAACTAACTGCAATTTAATAAGTACTTCAAACAATACTGATATAAAAAACTTAATCTCTGCGTTTGATACAATGACTTGTGAGAGTGGCAACTGTTTTAATTGTGCCAGGTTTAGAGAGTTAAATCAAGAGTACTACAACAAGTCATCCGCTTACCAAGCAAATAACACCCTAACCGCTTTTATTAACAGCAAAATTGGTTTCAACTTAGCCGAAACCGACTATTTTAATTTTATGGCTAAATGTTTGGGCTACACATCAATCCCCGATAATGATATGGAAGCACTCCAAACAGAATACAATCAAGCTTATTTAATTTACAAAGCCACTACTACCTCTTATACATTTGCTGTTAATAGCCAGTATAACAATATTTGGAAATTAGATAACGAAGTAGTAAAACCCACACAATACAAATATTTTATTCCTAAAGTTAACAATACCTATCTAACCGTAGTATCAGAAAACAATGAATCTATTATAACTGCCGGTATAGGAGATATTAATTATTTTTTGCATAAAGAAATAAAAATTAAAAATGTAATTGATACTTTTTTAAATACACGTATCAATAATATTTCCAACTATTTTATCAGTCAAGGTATTTGTTATAACATACAATTTATGGTGAGTCAGATATTAAACAAATCCATCAATGATTTAGTGGCGTCTGACTATATATATTCTATTGACAATAATTTTTATTCGAACACAAATTATCATAACTATTTTACCACCGCTAATGGTGGTTACTTAACCAGGCAGCAATATGAAGATCAATTATGCCAATGCAATTTAATATCAACAGATAATTGTAAGAGCGCTTGCTATAATTTAAGGAACAACGTATCGCAATATTTAGGTAAAGATATTGGGTTATTAACCACTGCCGACTACAACAGTGTTTATAATAACCCAGGAAAATACCATTTAAGAGAAAGTTTATGTAACTGTGGCCTTGTTGACCCAGGTTATTGTAACACCAATCCCGGTGGAGGGGAGGGTACAATAACCCATTATTGTGAACTGTTTGAAGCAGACCTCAACTCAACTTATCCTAATAAAGGGTATATAAATGTACTAGCAAATGTTAGTACCGAAAACGATGCCTCTTTAATTACTTTTTATAATTTGGTCCAAACCAAATCATATAAAACATATTTTATACAATTAGAAATTGTTTCCGATAATAGTATTAATGCAGAAAACATTAGATTGTGGCTTAAAGATATTTTATGCAGTTGCGATATCAACAATAAATTTTGTGCCGAAGAGCAGGTGAAATGCCAAACCACTGCTTCAGTAAATAATTTTTGTTCATTGCCAAATGCTAAAGTTTTAGCCTTACAGGCGCTATTGCAAGAAATTGTTAAAGGCACAACCAGCAGTTGTTATCTTAGCCCGCCAATAGGTTATACCTATACAAATAACAGACTGGCAGGTAGTAATAAATGTTACCCCCTTTCTGCAACAAATTTATTGGCAATATTTAGTCCTGGCTTATCAAGTTCATCAAATTTAAGTTTGGCTGAAATAAAATATTATCCTACATTATATAGTGTTGGAAACATAAGAGAATTAAATGCTGAAATTACCCTCAAAGATGGCGTTGCACCTGGCCCCAGCAGTAGTTATTTCGTTGACCTAAAGAAAAGATTTAAATTGAGTATGGTTGTTGACGACTCTAGAATTGGTTTTCAAAACATAGTAAGCATATCTGATTTAGTTCCTGTTTATACTTTCAATAACAGTACTTCATTTAATTCCACCAATTGGTTTGTGTTTAAAGCTTCTGTTTTATTGAGTATAGGTGGCAAAAATTATTCAAAAGAGGTGCTTGTTAATGGTTATTTTGAAGATGGTTTAACTCGTCAGGTTGACTGCAATGTAAAATGTATTAAACTTTGTAAAAAACCCGATACCTCGCCAGACCCTTGCGAAGTAAGTTTACAAAACTCAGCCAAAGCATCAGCATGGTACAACTATAACAATTACAAGAAAGCCATTATTGAGGAAGAAAGAGCCAACTACAACAAAAAATGTTTAGATGCACTAAAAACAAACGAAACCTTTGTTAAAAAATATACTGATAACCAATACCATTATACACTTTATTACTATGATGTAGCAGGTAATTTAGTGCGAACTGTACCTCCGCAAGGAGTAAACCCGCTTAACCCTACCAATACCAAAGCCATTCATACCGAACGTAAGAAAGAATATGCTAATTACTACCATGTAGAAAACCCTGACCCCGGTTATACACCTGTTACTATAGCTACTACTGTAGATGTTACACACACGTTTACTACTAATTACAAGTACAATACGCTTGATCAGTTAATCTGGCAAACCACTCCTGATGCAGGTATCAGTCAGTTTGGGTACGATAAAGTGGGCCGTTTAATATTGTCGCAAAACGCCAAGCAATATGCCAAAACACCACAATCGCATTCATATACCAATTACGATGCATTAGGCAGAATAGTAGAAGTAGGTGAATTGGTAAACAATACATTAGATGGTGTTTATGCAAGTGCCAGCACACTGGAATCGCCTGGTTTTGTGCAAAGTGATATTGTGGGCCAAAGTAATAAAAAGGAAATAACCCGTACCTATTACGATAATGACCCTGATGCCTCAGGTGCAGTAAACTTACGCAGCAGAGTAGCAAAAGTGGCTTTCTTTAATACTTATCCAACCAGCTCAAGTATTAAACCATCGCATGCTGTTTCGTATACCTACGATATACAAGGCAACGTAAAACAAATAAAACGCTATATACAAAGTTTAGAAATTGTAAACCAAAGTACTAAAACAGTTGATTACGATTTTGATGTAATCAGTGGTAAAGTAGAAAACGTATATTACCAAAACGGTAAAGTAGACCAATATATACACCACTATAAATACGATGCGGAAAACAGACTGGTAAGCTCATACAGTGCTCCTCGCCAGGAGTTGATTGATGCTACAAACAACGCAGGTTTTGATAATATTGGATTAGATGCTGCTTACCAATATTATTACCACGGGCCATTAGCCAGAACCGAGTTAGGCGAGTTAAAAGTACAAGGTGTAGATTATGCTTATACCTTACAAGGTTGGTTAAAAGGCGTAAACAGCAGCAGCCTGAAAGCCATTGACGATATGGGTAAAGATGCCTACATGGCCGAAACTACCAATGTAAACAAAACAGTACCTAAGGATGAAATGGGCTTTATACTCAATTACCACGATAAGGATTATACCCAAATACAACAAAACTCATCAGCCCTCGCCTATATCAATAAATTTAATGGCGATATAATAAGCACCAATGCAGGCTTTGGTACTTTTGCCAAACAACTATACAATGGCAATATAAGCAGCATGGTTACCGCTATAGGCGAGTTAATGAGTGGTACTGCCGGTAATGCTTTAGTAAGCGCTTACCAATATGACCAGTTAAACCGTATAGCCGAAGCCAAGTATTTTTACAAGGATGCCACCAATGCATTGGTAAGTACCACCAACTGGAATAACCAATTTACCTACGATGCCAATGGCAATATAGTAACCCAGTTCAGAAACGGGGCAGGTACCACTGTAGCCATGGATAATTTAACCTATAACTACTATGCCAATACAAACCGCCTTAAGTCGGTAAAAGATTTAACCGCCAGTGGTAACTATCCAGATGATATAGATAATCAGGAAAATACTACTGATTTGCAAAATACCATCAACTACAGCTACGATGCCATTGGTAATTTAGTAAAAGATCAAGCAGAAGAAATTGATGCAATAGAGTGGAATATATACGGTAAAATCAAGAAAATTACCCGCCAGTCAGGTAGTACCAAACCAAACCTGGAGTTTGAATATACCCCTGACGGGCATAGGGCAGTAAAAATTGTAATACCTGCCAATACAGCAGCACCCCGCATATATACTTACTACATGCGCGATGCACAAGGCAATATTTTAGCTACTTACGAGCGCGAGTTCAACAAAACAGTTGATTTTGAGCAGTTAACTTATAGCAGTGTAAACAGCAAGTTGGTCACCAAATCAGGTAACACCAGTTTTGCAGGCTTTATTGCAGGCCAACACCAAACAGTAAGTACACTTAAAACAGCGTTAGAAAACAATATTATAGGGAATAGTACTAAACTAAATAGTTTTTTAACCAATTCTGACATGCAGTCAATTTTAAATGCAAATACAAGTTCAGCCAATGCTGTTATCGATAATTATGATAATTGGGTATTTCTGCAAGCCATTTCAAACTTTACCTCAAAAGATCCATTGGTGTATTTAAGAAACCAAATGTATGTCAGAAATCAGGCAAACAATTCGTTTCAGGATTTACCAACTACTATAATAAATAATCCAATTACACGAAGAGCATTCTTCCTTAAGTTTATGGACTATTATAACGATGATTATGTAAACACCATGGATGAATTGGGTATACCCCTTTCAGACCAGGAAAGTGAATTAGAATCCATTCAGTTAAGGGTTGATAATGATGGGCCTACATCTATTGTAGATGCTTTGAATAATAATTTTGAGTACCAATTTATTGAAAATGGGTATAGAGTTTATGACCTTATAAATGAGCTGTTAATAAACGAGCCTACTTTTAGGGTGGCACTGCTAAATAATATACCAGAGTTTAAACGCTTGTTTTATTTAGGCGCTGCTGGTTCATTTACCTTTAGTGGCGACCAATTAAATTTAGGTATTGTAGTTTCCGCTTTAAGTAGCTTTGATTATACTTTATTAAATACAACTACCCGACAAAATTTTATTGGAGGAGAAAATGCCATGGTAGCATGGTTTAAAAATAATATGGCGTATCAGTTTGTTTACCAGTCGGTATTTATAGATGCAGCTCCGGTTACAACATTTCAGGCTGCTAACCCAACCCTGTACAACAGTTCAGGGACAGGTAATGGTATAAAACAGTATTTCAATGCCATTCGCACTTATTATGGTCAAAGTATTACCGACCAATTACTAAATGAGTATTTGCCAACCAGCAACCTATATGTAGACAAATTAAAAGTAAACGAGTGGCATATGTATGGCAGTAGTCGCTTAGGTATATACAAGGCCAATATTACCGTAGTAAGCAAAGCGGTGCATATAACAGGCACTGTAAACGAGGGTAATGTAAATGTAACAGAATACAGCACCTTAGATGAAGAACCTGTTTTAGATAATATACATATAGCCCAAACCCGTGGCGCTAAAAACTATGAGCTAAGCAACCATTTAGGCAATGTTTTAGTAGTAGTTTCCGATAAAAAGAAATATAATTGTGGTGGGCAAAGTTTAATTGAAGCCAATTTCGATGCTGGCAGCTATAATAATATATATCCCGTTTCCAATGTATCAGGTATGAGTTTGTCAGGTAATAAGCTAAATGTAACCTGTACTGCCACTAACGCGCAGGTAGGTAGTTTATTTGATGTAGAAGGAGCTGCGGGCAAAACATACCAAGTAGATTTTGATGTAACCAAAAGCAGCAGTACCAGTCAGGTATGGTTCCAGGCTGCAGCTAATTATAATACAGCCGGAGGTGGAGTAACCCAGTACACAGGCTTTGCCACCAGTAACGGGCATTATACCTTTACCTTTACAGCCCCGCAAGGTATGTATCGCTATAAATTCGGAGCTGACAATAGCGGCAGCGGCAGTTTTACTATTGATAACTTAGTAGTAAAATCAGTTGAAGATGGGGCTTACGAGGCCGAAGTATTGAACGCACAAGA
>JAZKBU010000023.1 GCA_040388375.1 Bacteroidota bacterium
AAAGACAGCCTTTTTTATTTTTTAAACTTTTTAAGTAATTAACTATGTTTGTTGTATGGATATAGGACCAATTGGTGTATTTGATTCCGGGTATGGTGGATTGACTGTTTTGAAGGAAATTCAAAATAGATTACCTCAGTATGATTATATTTATTTAGGCGATAATGCCAGGGCTCCTTATGGCAATAGAAGTTTTGAAACTGTATATGAATATACCTGGCAATGTGTTGAAAATTTATTTAATAAGGGCTGTAATTTAGTTGTACTTGCTTGTAATACTGCCTCGGCTAAGGCATTGAGAAATATACAACAACGGAACTTACCAGTGCTTAATAATGGAAAAAGGGTACTTGGTGTAATTAGACCAACAACGGAAATAATAGGTAATTATACTGAATCGAATAGTATTGGAATATTGGCTACGAGTGGTACTGTGAATTCTAATTCTTATGCTATTGAGATTGGTCATTTTTATCCTGAGGCAAATGTATACCAACAGGCCTGCCCAATTTGGGTTCCACTTATTGAGAATAATGAGTTTGATAATGATGGGGCGAATTATTTCATACAGAAATATTTAAATGAATTATTGAAGCAGTCGAATGATATTGATACTATATTATTAGGTTGTACTCATTATCCGTTGATTCAGCAAAAAATAGAATCGCTATTACCAAAGAATATTAAGGTATTGAGCCAAGGTAAGATTGTAGCTGATAGTTTAGCTGACTATTTACAAAGGCATACAGAAATAGAGCAAGTGTGTAATAAAAATGGTAAAAGTACTTTTTATACAACGGATTCTACTGAACTATTTGATGCTAATGCAAAGATATTTTATGGCAAAAAGGTATTGAGTGAGTATTTACATTTATCATAAATACTTTTTGTTGCTACTATAGCAATATGATTACATTTGTAACCGCATGAATGTAATTGGAATTATAAGAGAAGGTAAGCAACCCGCAGATTTAAGAACACCTTTAACACCTCAGCAATGTGTAGAGGTAATGCAAAATTTCCCCGAAGTAAAGATAATTGTACAGCCATCTTCAGCTAGATGTTTTAAGGATGAAGCTTATATAAATGCCGGAATTGAAGTTAAAGAGGATTTATCGGAATGTGATATTCTTTTAGGAGTAAAAGAAGTTCCTATAAAGGAATTACTGGCCAATAAAACGTATTTGTTTTTTTCGCATACTATCAAGAAACAGGCTCATAATAGAAATTTACTTCGCCATATTTTAAGAAATAATATTACGCTTATTGATTATGAAACTCTGGTGTGGGAGGCTGGCAACAGAATTATTGGTTTTGGCCGCTTTGCCGGATTAGTGGGTACTCACTATGCCTTTTTAATGTGGGGCAAGAAATATGGATTTTATAATTTGAAAGCAGCTAATGAGTGTATTGATTTAGCTGATATGATTAAACAGTATAATGATCTGATATTACCTCCGATGAAAATTGTTTTATGTGGAGATGGTAGAGTGGCTCATGGTTGTTTGGAGTTGTTGCGTAAACTGAAAATTCATCAGGTTAGTCAGGAAGAGTTTGTTGATAATAATTATAATGAACCTGTTTATGTTCATTTAAGAAGTGAAGACTATTATGTAAGAAAAGACGGGAAGAGGTGGGATAAAGCTGATTTTTATAAACACCCTGAAGATTACATCAGTGCTTTTCAACCTTATTATCAAAAAGCGGATATTATGTTAAATGGAATTTTTTGGAAACAGGATATTCCTACTTTCTTTTCGCATGAAGAGATGAAAAGCAGTAATTTCAGAATTAAGGTAATCAGTGATATTACTTGTGATATTCCAGGGCCTTTACCCTCAACTGTTAAAAGTACTACTATTGAAAATCCTTTTTATGGTTACAATGCATTTTTAGAAAAGGAAGTAGAAGCTTTTTTACCCAATTCTATTGATGTACAAGCGGTGGGTAATTTACCTTGTGAATTGCCTGTAGATGCTTCGACTGAATTTGGAGAACAATTGTTAAGACATGTATTGCCAAATTTGCTAATTGAGGATAAGGATAAAATAATAGCACATGCTACTATAGCAAAGAATGGTAGTTTAACTGAAAAATATAGTTACCTAAAAGATTACGTAGCTTAAATTAAAGCTTATAATATAGATAATGGCGAAACGCGGAGGATTTAATAATAACGAAAAACAAATTGAGGTAGGGAAAGCTCCAATTAACAAAGAAACTTTATCGGAAGCATTGGCTTTATTTTCATACTTACGTCCTTATCGATTTAAGTTTATTTGGGGCTTGGTATTTATAGCTTTATCTGCTATATCGACATTGGCATTTCCTATTTTGTTAGGAAAAATGATTGATGCTGCTTCTCCCGGTTTATCTAATGAGTTGCCTAGTGGTAATAATCCAATTCAACAATCAATAGGTTTTGATTTGAAATCGGTTCAATTGGGTTTGAATACTATTTTGGTATTGATATTTGTACAACTGACCTTGCAAACGGTTTTCTCTTTTATGAGAATTTATTTGTTTACTGAAGTAGGTGAAAAATCGTTGGCTGATATGCGTAAGGATTTATATACTAAATTACTTACCATGCCAATGAGCTTTTATACTGAACAACGTGTGGGGGAATTAAGCAGTAGAATATCGTCTGACTTATCGCAAATACAGGATGCTATTTCTTTGACACTGGCTGAATTTTTACGTGGCTTATTTACTTTGGTAGTTGGGCTATCTGTTATCTTTATTATATCGTCTAAGTTGGCTTTTGCTATGTTGGCAGTGGTACCTGTTATAGCTGTATTAGCAGTTGTATTTGGTTTACGCATTAGAAAAATGTCGAGAAAAGCCCAAGACCAGTTGGCGGAAAGTGGAACCATTGTAAATGAAACTTTTCAAGGTATAGCTATAGTTAAAGCTTTTAGTAGTGAGGCTAATGAAATAAAACGTTATACGAAAAGTATTTTTGGTGTGGTTGATACGGCTATTTCTAATGCACGATATAGGGGAGCGTTTGTATCGTTTATGATATTCAGTGTTTTTGGTGCGATTGCTTTTGTGATGTGGATTGGTGCTAATATGATAAAAACAGGGGATTTAACGATTGGAGATTTGACCATGTTTGTTATTATTTCCGGTTTTGTTGGAGGAACATTTGCAGGTTTTGCTGATATGTTCAGCCAACTACAAAAAACATTGGGTGCTACGCAAAGGGTAAGGGAATTAATGCGTGAAAAAGGGGAGGATGTGGCTATTGTTGAAACGGCTGTTGATACTAAGTATAAGTTGGAAGGTGCTGTTGAATTTAAAAATGTAGCTTTTGCTTACCCAAGCAGATTGGATGTTACTGTATTGAACAATATTAATTTAGTTGCTAATATTGGTCAGCAAATTGCTTTGGTTGGCCCAAGTGGAGCAGGTAAATCAACTATAGCTTCTTTGTTATTGCAGTTTTATAAGGCTACTGAAGGCAATATATTTTATGATGGAAAGAATGTAAATGAAATTCCATTGAGTCAATTGCGCAAACAGTTAGCATATGTGCCTCAAGATGTAATGTTGTTTGGCGGGACGCTGTATGAAAACATTGCTTATGGTAATCCTTTAGCCAATGAAGCGGAAGTAATAGAGGCTGCTAAAAAAGCAAATGCATTAGACTTTATTATGGCATTTCCTGACAAAATGCAAACTATAGTAGGGGAAAGAGGTATTAAACTTTCGGGTGGACAACGCCAACGTATTGCTATTGCCAGAGCTATTTTAAAGAACCCGGCTATTTTAATTTTGGATGAGGCTACGAGTGCATTGGATAGTGAGAGTGAAAGTTTGGTACAGGAAGCGTTGGATAATTTGATGCGTGACAGAACTACTTTTGTGATTGCACATCGTTTATCAACTATACGTAAGGCTGATAAAATACTGCTTATTGATAAAGGTGTTGTAGCAGAACAAGGCACGCACGATGATTTAATAAAAAATGAAAAGGGTGTTTATAGGAAATTAGTTGAATTGCAAATTGATTCATTTTAACGCATTCACTAGGTAAGTCCTTTTTCTTAAAAATAGCCTATCAAAATATAGTTATAATAGCTTTATTTGCAGTACATGAGAAGAAAAGTTAATGTACTACTTATTTTATTGTGCTTTGCCATTAATGTATTTGCGCAAAGTGATACGGTAATCAGGGTTGCTTTAATTATGCCTTTCTGTGGTAAGCAACTCATTCATTCTCCCAATAATAAAAATGCTGAATTGGCTAATGCCTGCAGAGAGTATTACCAGGGAATGTTAATAGCTTGTGATACTTTACGCAAGGCCGGTTACGATATTGAAATTACTGTATTTGATACGGAGCGTGATTCGGTAAAATTCCTTAAAATTTTAAATAAAGAGGAAGTACAGAATGCTCATTTTATAATTGGGCCTGTAGTAAAGGAAGGCCAATTGATGATGCAGAATTACAACAACAAGAAAAATGCTTATCAATTATCTCCTCTATTTACATTTACAAAAACAAAAATTAATAATCCTAAATCTATATCAGCTTACCCTGATTTAAGTTTTTATGCTGATTATGTATATGCGCATTTAACAAACCTGATTGGAACAGGAAATTTGATTGTTTTAACAGGAAAGGATGCAGCTGACAAAGCTTTGGCAAACAGATTTAAGGAACTTTCAAAACCGGGAGCCGGTATAAAAGTAAAAACGCTTGAGCTTACTAAAAAAGCGGAATTGGATAAACTTTTTAGTGTAGATAAACCCAACACTATTTTATTTGCTTGTGATGATGAAAGCCAAATAAATGCAGTTTTAAATACTTTGAATGATACTACTGTTGATTATAAAATAAGTACTTATGGTTTAAGAAAGATGTTGGATTTTAAGTCGATTGATTTAGCGCTTTGGGAAAATTGCAATATGCATATTGTAACTCCTTTTTACGTTGACTATTCAAAAGAGTTGGCCAAGAAATTTATTGAAACATACCGTATTTATTACGAAACGGAGCCCAGTGAATATGCTATTGTAGGATATGACCAGTTTTTTTATAGCATGTATGTGTACAAGCAAACGAATGGAAATTTAAAAAAGGCTCATAAGGTGGCTGCTATACCATTGATGTCTAATCAATTTTTATATAAGGAAAAAACGGAGACGCAGGGTTTACAAAATGGATATTTAAATATTCTTAAAGTAAGTCAGGATGGATTGCAAAAAGTAGATTAAGTTTTAGTAAGAAGTAAGCTGTTTATCTTTTGGATATTTTACTTCTAAGCTAAATTTAACTGTTTTGCTTTCATCGGCATTTAATTCCAGTTTCCAAGTAAGTTTGCCGCTGGCTGCATCATAGGTAGCGCCATTGTACTCTAGTAATTTTACTTCTATTTCACTGCTGTTTGAAACGGGTATTTGGTCTTCAACTGTTAGAATAACTTTGTCTTTCAATGTGTTTTTTACCTTTATTTCATAGGTAGTTTCTTCTTTTTTTGTTGAACCGAAGAATGATTTTGAACTAAAATCTTTTAACTTGGTTCTTTCTACTTGAATACGTTTATCTTTTCCTAAGGTAAGTAACAAAGTATCGTTAGCCGTTGGGCTGATAAAGGTTTTACCTGTAAATGTGCCATCGTAATATACATTGGCTTCGCCACTGATTTGGTTAATTAAATCGTTGGCTAACACCTGTGCTGTTACAAAAACATCTTTGTTTAATTTAGGTACTACTGAATATCCGTATATAGCCTCTTGTGCAAAATTTGATAAATCAACCTGGTGGTTTTGGTTATCGCTTGGAATGTTATAAGCTATATTGGTTTCAAATTCGGTATTAAACATATTTTGTGTGATGTTTTGATTATAGAATTTTGCTTTATAGGTACCTTGAGTTGGTTCGTCTTTATCTACTATCATGTCGTAGCTTTCTGTTTTGCTTATTACAACTTCTTTCAATTGCTTTCTAGGATATATATTTTTAAAACCTAACCAGTTGGTTTGTAATTCCGGTTTTATACCGCCTAAAGCTGGATTGGCGGTGGTTAGTTTTAACTGTACATTATTCCAGTCTTCGCCTGTAGCTTGGTTAATATTGGCTTTTAAATAAAACTGTACTTTACTCTTATTGTCTTTTACACGTATATCGTAAAAGGGTGACCAGCTTACATTGCCCACTAAATAGGTTAAAACAATAGGTGCCTGTTCTATATTGTTTTCTGCTTTAATGGTTAAAATAATTTCGTTTGACAGGGATAGTTTTCCTTCGTTGTATTCGCTTAACTGCATTTCCACAGCACGTTTATACTCATTGTGTTTTTTTTCTAATGCACCTAGTCTAAACCAATTTGTTTTAAAATCATCAAGTTTCTTTTTATACAAATCCATTAAGTCTTCCAGCTCATCTGATTTAACGCCTACCTGATTACTGCCTACGTTTTTATTTGCCAGCATTAAATCTTTTTGAAACACAATGGTTTCTTTGTCTGCTTTAAAATCGGCTAAAGCGGCATTGATATTGTTGAGTGAGTCTTCTAATTCAATTATATCGGTTGGCTTTTCGGTTTTATTTTGTGCATTGTTCCTACTGCTTACCGATAGCAATGTAAAACCGGCATCGCTTTTTACTTCTAAACTGTTTATATTGATATAGGGTGAAAGCTTGTCGAAAATAATATTGTAAACACCTGCTTCTACATTTACTTTAGCTATGCGTGTTACCTGTGCTTGTCCACTGAAGACGGTAACATGTGTAATGGTGCTATGTACTTTTTTTTCTGTACTTTTTTTATTGGTAGTAATAAAATCGTCTTGAACACTTCCCGTTTGTGCCGATAAACTTAAGGTAAAAAAAAGTGTAATAGTTACAAGTATGGATTTATGTTTTTGCATAAAGGGGTAAACGATTGAATGGGTGTTTTATTGTTGCGTTTTAAAATTTAGTACTAAACATTACAAAGGAATGTTTCCATGTTTTTTTCTAGGAAGGTTTACTACTTTATTTTCTAACATTTTAAATGCTTTTATCAGTTTACTTCTTGTTTCTTCAGGAAGTATTACCTCATCAATAAATCCACGTTCGGCTGCACGGTACGGATTGGCAAATAAATCGGCATACTCTTTTTCTTTTTCAACAAGTGCCTGAGCTGGATTAGCTGCTTTATCAATGTCTTTTTTAAATATAATTTCTGCAGCACCTTTTGCTCCCATTACCGCTATTTCGGCTGTTGGCCATGCAAAATTCATATCAGCACCTATGTGTTTGGAGTTCATTACATCGTATGCACCACCATATGCTTTACGCGTAATTACGGTAACTCTTGGAACGGTTGCTTCGCAAAAGGCATATAATAGTTTGGCTCCATTGGTAATAATGGCATTCCATTCCTGATCGGTTCCTGGTAAAAATCCGGGTACATCTTCAAATACTAATAAAGGTATGTTAAAGCTATCGCAGAAGCGCACAAAACGGGCTGCTTTTTGCGATGAATGTATATCTAATACACCTGCCAGATAAGCTGGCTGGTTGGCTACAATACCAATACTTCTTCCCGCTAAACGAGCAAAACCAACTACTATATTTTCAGCAAAATTTTTGTGTACTTCATAAAAGCTTTCTTCGTCTATTGTTTCGTTGATAACGTCTCTTATATCGTATGGCTGGTTGGCATTTTCCGGTATAATATTGGCTAAAGCAGTTCTGGTTTCATCAGTTGCTTCGTAAATGAAATCGGGTGTTTTTTCTTCGCAGTTTTCCGGAATGTAGCTGATTAATTTTTTTAATTGGTTGATACAATCAATTTCATTAGCAGCTGTAAAATGGGCTACACCACTTTTGGTAGAATGTACTGAGGCTCCCCCTAAATCTTCACTTGATACTTCCTCATGTGTAACGGTTTTTACTACGTTAGGGCCTGTTACAAACATGTAACTGGTATTTTCCACCATCATAATAAAATCGGTAATAGCCGGGCTATAAACTGCTCCACCTGCGCATGGCCCCATAATGGCTGATATTTGTGGTATTACGCCACTAGCCATTGTGTTTCTGTAAAATATATCGGCATAACCGCCTAAGGAAACTACTCCTTCCTGAATACGTGCACCACCGCTATCATTTAAACCAATTAACGGAGCTCCATTTTTCATGGCTAAGTCCATTAATTTACAAATTTTTTCAGCGTGTGTTTCTGATAATGAACCTCCAAATACGGTAAAGTCTTGGGAGAATGCATATACCAATCGGCCATTGATATGACCGTAACCTGTTATTACACCATCACCTAAAAACTGTTGGTTTTCCATACCGAAATCTTTAGAGCGGTGCATTACAAAAGCACCTATTTCTTCAAAGGTACCTTCGTCAAATAAAAAGTGAAGGCGTTCTCTTGCGGTTAATTTTCCTTTTTTATGTTGTGATGCAATTCTATCAATTCCGCCACCAAGTAGCGATTGTTCACGTAGTTGTATGAGTTGTGTGCGTTTATTCATTTTGTGTAAATACCGAGTGCGCAAATTAGCAATTTACTTGAAATGCGCATGTGATTTTACTTAACATGAAACGCACATTTTTTCATGAATTTTCAAATAATATGCTTTATTGCAGGTAACAATGAGCAGCCCTAGAAACAATATTATATTACAAATGTGGAATATGGTAAGTTCAAGGTGTATTATATTGGTTCAACAGGTATTGGAGAATACTCTATTACTGATTGTACCTAACGATGCTTCCTCTTTAGAAGGATTGAAACTAATAAACTTGTTATAATTTTTTCTTTTACTTAGGACGGTAAGCACTTTTCTTTAATATTTCGTCCCAATTGGTTTCCGCCATTACTTCTTGTAGCGAAGCATTGGTTTTGCTTACATAGTTTTCCAATATTTTATAACCACAAAATACCCCCAATGCAGGCGCACTTTCCTGCGGAATACCAACAGCCGCGGTAAAAGGCCCATCGTTTAAATAACGCATATAGTCATTCGGTTGTTGGTTATACAATAATTTTTGGTCAACAAAATAACTCCAAATTTGAGCCTCACTTCCCTGACACCAATCCATTTGTTTTTTAGTATAACCAAACACCAAAGTATCGTCCAGCTCAGGTAAAAGCTGTTTGGTAAAATAGCGCACTTTGGCTTCAAATAACATATAAGCTAAAAAACGTTTATCCTTTAACTGCGTATCAAAATTAGCAATGGCAATGGCTTTTAACGTATTCGGTACAATATACTCCCTGCGCATTTTAGCACGCATAAATTCAGGAAAGTCCTGCGGATAAAACTGGTAATTACTGCCTAAATACATATCTAACCCAATACCAATGATGCTGTCATACGCATTATGTGCTTCACCAAACTCAGAAATATAGCTGATAAAGCGCGGTATTTTGGCATTTTTGAACTGCGCTTTATACCTGCTCATGGCTAACGAAATACCATCTTCCACATCCGTTAAATTAGGAAACACACTATCCACTTCCTGCTTTATAATTTGAATACCCGGATATCTAATAAAGCCAACCAAGCTGTTGGCAAAGTAAGGATCATTGGTTTGAGGCATTATAGCCAAAGTGTTTTCGCAAAAGCCAAAATAAAAGTCGCCATATTTTTGGGCTAAATTTTTAAAATGGTTAGGGTCAATATGGGCTGTATCAACCTTTAAAAGATCACTGTCAAAACGAATAATTTTAATTTTCTCTACATCCTTAGCAGCTTCATTTATAGTTGAATCGCTGCCACAAGCGCTCAGCAAACACAAAAAACCAAATAAATAAAAAATCTTAGTTAAGTTTCTAAAACTATCAATAAATTGCAACGCCTTCATGGCAACAAAAATATGAGAATTAGAAACATTTTAGCTTTATTTATTACAATAATTTCGATAGTGCCATTAATGGCACAAAGCGATGATGATATACCTTATGAGTTTGGTTTGCGTATAGCACCACAATTAAGTTTTTCATCGCCCGATAGCAAAAGTTTAAAAGATGGCGGCAGTAGTTTAGATTGGAATTTTGGTTTTCATGTAGCTAAAAAGTTTAATGATCGTTATGCCATAGCTACTGAAGTAAACGTAATTAACATGACCTCTAAAGTTAAGTTTAGCGAAACCATGTATGTGGAGTCGGCAAAAATAACAGGCGGAGGAGCTTATACCAGCGATATGGCTATAAACTACAATTTGCGTTACTTGCAGGTGCCTATTTTGTTTAGAATGCGCACTACACCCATTAAAAACAAATGGCGCATATTTGGCGAGTTTGGAATGGGCTTTGGTTTTTTGTTGCGCAGTAAAGCCGATATAAACTCAAGCGTATTAAAGTTGGAAGATGTAGATGTAGACAATCCCGATAATGCAGATAAATTTAAATTAAGAGATGACGCTACCAGTGGCGAAAACAGTACCAAAATAAATTTTATGCGTCCGTCATTTATTATAGGTGGAGGTGCTACTTATGATTTGTTCGGGCAAACCAAAATGTATGCCGGCTTGCGTTACGATGGTGGTTTATACGATTACATGGATGCCAGTAAATGGAATGCTACCAATAGTTTTACGGCATTAAACATTGGTATTATATTTTAACAGTTAAGTTGATAGTTTAACAACAATGGCTTTACTATTCAGCCATTGATTTTAGTTAAAAACTAATATTTACATATATTGAAAATTAGTATTGCACAATTGAATTACCACATTGGTAATTTTGAGTCAAATAAAAATAAAATGATAGCGGCCATTCAACAGGCCAAAGCAGAACAAGCCGATTTGGTCGTATTCTCCGAGCTATCTATGTGTGGTTATCCGCCCCGCGATTTTTTAGAGTTTAACGATTTTATTAAACTCAACAACGAAGCCATTAGCGAAATAGCGCTACATTGTACCAATGGTATTGCAGCCATTGTTGGTTCACCTACTATCAATCCGGAAACACAAGGCAAAGATTTATTTAACTCCGCTTTGTTTTTACACGAAGGAAAAATAGCACAAACAATTAGTAAAACGCTTTTGCCCAATTATGATGTGTTTGATGAGTACAGGTATTTTGAACCCAACAGACATTTTGAAGTAGTACATTACAAAGGAAAAAAATTAGCCATTACTATTTGTGAAGACTTATGGAACTTAAATGGTAACCCCATGTACATTCAGTGCCCGATGGATGAACTAATAAAACAAGCACCGGATTGTATTATAAACATAGCCGCTTCACCATTTAGCAAAAGCCAGAAACAAACACGTTTTGAAGTATTACAAACCAATGCCATTAAGTATAAACTACCTTTGGTATATGTAAACCATATAGGCGCACAAACCCAACTTATATTTGACGGAGGTAGCTGTGTACTCAATGCCAAAGGTGAGTTAGTACAACAGTTAAAATACTTTGCAGAAGATAATTGTACTATTGTTTTAGATGATATACAAACACAAACACCCATAGCCAATGTTTTGCCTGCAACAGGTATTGATTATGCCAATATAGAATCAGCCTTAGTTTTAGGTATAAAAGAGTATTTCCATAAACAAGGATTTACCAAAGCCATATTGGGTTTATCAGGTGGAGTTGATTCGGCTTTGGTCGTGTATTTAGCAGCCAAAGCATTGGGGGCTGAAAATGTATTGGCCGTTATGTTACCATCGCAATACAGCAGCGACCATTCAGTAAGTGATTCCCAACAATTGGTAAAAAACTTAGGCGTGCAAAGTGATTTAATTTCAATTGAAAATACTTTTGAAGCCCTGCAACAAAGTTTAAGCAAGCAGTTTGCTAACACAGAATTTTCCATAGCTGAAGAAAATATGCAAAGCCGCAGCCGCGCAGTTATACTAATGGCTATGGCCAATAAGTTTGGTTATATTTTACTTAACACCAGCAATAAAAGTGAGCTAGCCGTAGGTTACGGAACTTTGTATGGCGATATGTGTGGCGGCTTATCAGTAATTGGCGATTTATACAAAACAGAAGTCTATGGTTTGTGTGAGTTTATCAATAGTCAGAAAGAAATAATACCTGCTAATATATTAAGCAAAGCACCCAGTGCCGAGTTAAGGCCTAACCAAAAAGACAGTGATTCATTACCCGATTACGAAGTGCTTGATGCCATATTGTTTCATTACATAGAACAACGAAAAGGGCCCGATGAAATTATCGCTTTGGGTTTTGAAGAAGCCTTGGTAAAACGCACTTTAAAAATGGTAAATACTAATGAGTGGAAACGCTTACAAGCACCACCCGTATTGCGTGTATCGGCCAAAGCCTTTGGTCCCGGCCGCAGAATGCCTTTGGTTGCAAAATATTTAGGATAATGAATTATCTGTAGAGACGTTGCATGCAACGTCTTTTTTGTTTTCCATAAAGGTTGGTGAGGACACCAACCACGGACAAATGATATCAAATATGAAATGCAAAGACGTTGCATGCAACGTCTCTACCTGTTAACATATTAATCAATCAACTATTTCTCCTTACTACCTTTACACGTCAAGGTATCTATCCTATTAGGGTTTAAAATAAAATTATTTGGAACCATTTTAGTTTCTTGTGGTTGCGTAGCTTTAATAGCTAACACATATTTATAAACAGCATCTTTTTCTGTTGCTGTTAATTTTGCCAGTGGAGCCATATCGTTTATAAGACCTACCCAAGATTGTTCCGAATAGTTATAGATACTTTTTGTACCATGGCAATTAGTACATGCACCTATATACAATGCATGGCCTTCCGTTAAAGTTTTCATGGTTACTTCGCTGTACTTTACTTGTATAGCAGCTAATTCTTCATTACCCGGAGCAAAAACGCCAGTTTTTGATTTAACTGTTGTTGCAGGTGTTGTGGGAGTTGGTACAACAGTGGTAACAGGGGTAGAGGAAGTAACAGGAGTGGCTATTTTTTTTACAGTGCTACATGCTACAATAATTAAAGCTGTTAAAGCAAAAGAATAAGTTATAAGTTGTTTCATAAGGACAAGATATATTTTAAAATATAACCATGCTCACCTTTAACACTACATTAACAACTAATTAAGAATAAATTGATTTTTGTAAAAGACGTTGCATGCAACTTCTCTACGCTATCAACTACATAAATAATAAAACAACAAAACCAATAGACCTTGTAATAACATGGTTCCATCCAGTATGCCATAATGATATAAAGGCAAAGTTTTGAGGTATTTATTTTTTAAAAATATAAAAGTACTGATAACCGAAATACAAATAGCCGGAATTATAAACCACTGTTGCGTATAGATATAATGAACCAAACAAATACCAAAGCATAAACCCAGTGAAAAATTAGCCAAACGCATAGCATTGTTTTCGCCTATATGTAAAGGAATAGTTTGCAAGCCCTCTTGCTTATCAGCATCAATATCGCGTACATCAAAAGGAAGTGTAATAGCAAATACAAATAAAAAGCGCTCCACAAGCATACTAAGCACATGCGTATGAAGAATGGATATACCTGAATGAATAACAGGTAACAAAATGGTTATGGTTGACCATACAAAAGCAATCAGAAATATTTTTAAAAAAGGAATCTGCCTCAGCCTGAATAAGCCTTTACTTTTATTGGTTAATGGGGTAGAATAAAATAAGGTAATTAAGGCAATGGGAATAAGCGTAATGAGTACCGTATTTTTTGCCAATAAAACGGCAATAACAAAACCAATAACAGAAACGGCAACAATGAAATAAAAAGCAGGTAAATTATTGTTAACCCATTTGTGTTTGGGGTCTTGCAATGCTTCCTTATTTGTAATAACAGTAATTAAACGGTGCAGGTTATATTCAAACAAGGTAGCAAAGAAAATAAGAAACAAATAGGGATGCCACTGCGGATTGCTGCCTAATTGCAGTTGTGTAGCTACTGTTAAAAAAACTGCAGCCAGTGCAATGTATATATTTGATTGTATGAATACCTTAATGAGTTTCAAAGCAGTTAAAGCAAAATTTTTCTTTTACAACATACACCATTACAAAAATGGTTCTAGGCAAAGGTGCTTAATTTTTTATTTTTACTATACATGATTAATAAGAGTTATTACCAAACAAAAAAGACCACTTTAAACTAAAGTGGTCTTTTGGATAGATAGAAAAATTAAGTTTTTAGTTAAGCATATCTTTCATACCAAATGCAGTTAAAAAACTACCAAATCCTTCTTTTACATTGGCATTTGCTTTCTCTGCAATGTCACCTGTCAATCCATCAATAACGGTTCTTAACGGACGTTGTCCTTTCGGAGTTTCAATCAGTTTAACAATGGCATCAGGTATCATTTGCGGGTTTGGTTTTGTGGCTTCAAACATTTCGCCAATACCGCTGCCTATTTGCTCAGGTACTTTAGCCAAATCGCCATAACCGGCTGCTACTGCTGCATCTGAGCCGTATACCGATTTGCCGAATATTTCAGTTGGAAAAGCACCCGGTTGAATCATGACCACATCTACACCCAACGGTCTTACTTCATAATGTAATCCTTCAGTTAAGCCTTCAACTGCAAATTTGGTACTGTTATAAACCGTCATAAATGGGGCAGAAAAACGACCCAACACACTTGATGTATTAATGATTAAACCTTCACCTTGTTTTCTCATGTGTGGTAAACCCGATTTAGTTACCCTCCAGGTTCCTTTTAAGTTCACATCAAACATATTTTCTAAATCAGTTTCGGTATATGTTTCAGCTATTCCACCACCAAAGTAGCCGGCATTGTTTACTATTACATCCAATTGTCCTTCTTTCGCTATAACATTAGCAACTACTTCATCAACGTTTGCGAGTTGCGTTACATCAAGCTCCACTACATGCACATTTTCCAGAGCCGAAAGCTCCTGTGCTTTCTCTGCATTTCTTCCCTTTATATCGCGCATGGTAGCGTAAACGGTATAACCTTTTGCTGCACAAGTTTTAGCTGTTAAGTAACCAAAACCACTATTTGTTCCTGTAATTAATACAACTTTTTTGTTCATAATCATTTATTTTTTTTATAATTGTTACACAAAGTTACTTTTAAAAGTAACAAAAGGTTACTATTGTACTCAGAAACTAGTTACCTTTATGTAACAAATATTGATTATGAACGCAGAAATTTGTAAATGCCCTTTAACCGAATCACTTGCCATTATTGGTGGCAAATGGAAACCTGTAATTATTTATAACTTAAGCAAAACCAAGAAGCGGTTTGGGCAGTTGGATGTAGCTATACCCGGCATTTCCCGCAAGGTATTGACCGCCCAGCTGAATGAATTGATAGAAGATAAATTAGTACTCAGGAATTCGTTTGCCGAAACACCTCCACGAGTAGAGTATAGCTTAACAGCCAAGGGGAAAGAGTTATTACCCATACTGTCGGCTATAGCCAAATGGGGAAAATATTTATTGGAAGAATAAGAGTGTTACTCAACTTCGGTTTTTTTATCCCAGAACCGAAGCATAAAAAACCAGAAAGGAACAGATAATCCAAATATAATATAGATAGCAGGGCTTCCGCCATCAGCTAATATATCAACCCAGGCATGCAGCGTAACAGCCACCATAATAGATTTACTTCTATCCGTTGCTATACCAAGTATAAGCGATAATACCATACAAGCAGCCATCATAATGGCTACACGTACAATAATTTGTTGCAATTCACCATGTCCCATTCTGTTGGTAAAATGCCATAGTTCCCACATGGCACCTATTAACATGAAGCGATAAACAGGTTTAACAGGAGCCAGTGCATCTTGCAAAAATCCCCTCCAGCCAAGCTCTTCACCTAAAATAGATATGAACCCCAAAATACCTAAAATCCAGGGAGCCAAATGCGGATTTATATCGTCCATACCCACGCTGGAGCCGGGAATGCTCAAAGCCAGTATAGGTACAAAATAAAAAAGTAAGCTTTTATATACAGAAGTACCAAAGAAAGTGATGGTTTTATGGTGCGATTTTTTAAACACATACAAACAAATAATAGCAGCAACACCCGGCCCCCACATATAACTCCATGTTTTAATAAAACCCGGAATGCCCAGTTGCTGCCAGCTTTCAGTGTTCATATCGCGCCACCAGAAAAAAGGCCACGAAAAAGCACAGGCTATTACATAATAAACGATTACAGAAGTCCAGTTTACTTTTTTAGGTTGTTCTGTTTGTATTGATTCTTCCATAATCTCTCAGTATTTATTTTGTATTTTAAGCTTTCTTATAACCTCTTTCTGTCATTCATTTATAAAAAAGGCAATAAGTTTTTTTAGTTCTGTGTTTCTTTACTTCAATATAAAAATGCAATATATATTTACTATTTAATAATTTCAGTTACACTATTCAGTTTTGATAAATGAGTATAACACTGTTGTTTCAAATTGCCACTTAGTTTATATGTAATAAAATCACTTTTTATTGCCAAAGCATTTTTTAGCTTTGCACACACCTTTGAGAAAAAGTATACCCATATTATTAGCATTTGTATTTATTGCACAGTTTGTAAGCAAAATTGTAGTAATAGGTTATTACCATGCCAATAAGGAATACATTGCTAAAAACCTTTGTGTAAATAGAGCCAATCCCGAGTCATGCTGTAAAGGTTCATGTTTTTTAAACGATAAGTTACAAAAAACAGAAGACACCAACAATCAGAAAAGTCCATTTATGATAAAGTTAGTAAACGAAAGTTTGTTTATTAACAATTCCATACTTGCCGACTGTTTAGATGCAATACATTATACTATAAAAGAAAACTTTATAGCCTATAGCCATAACTATAGCTATGCAAGTTATGCTGCCATTTTTCGTCCACCCAATACATTATTGGTATAAGCGTACAACGCTTTTATTTTGATAACACGGCTATATGGCCATGTTTAACAATACTCGTAATATTTTTTAATAAACTTATTGTGCAGTATGTTTTTATATCAATTCAATCATATCAATTATTTTAATTTAAACAACCATGAAAAAAATTATAGTATTATTATTAAGTCTTATATCGTTTTCAACCATTAACAAAGCACAATCTTTAATGGAGAAATGGCCGGAGTTGAAAGCGTTTCATAGCGTAATGTCACAAACCTTTCACCCGAGCGAAGAGGGTAATTTACAACCTATAAAAGAACGCAGTGCAGAGTTGTTAGAGAAAGCAAATGCATTATCAAAATCAACTATTCCGGCTGATTATAAGAACGAAAAAATAAGCAATGCAGTGAAACGATTAGCTATCGGTGCCGAAAAATTAAATACAGCCATTAAAGACAAAAAGATAAGCGATGCTGAAATAACGCAAGCATTGACTAAACTTCACGATGTTTTTCATGAGATTATAGGTTTGTGTAAAAACGAAGAAAAACATTAATAAAGCTTAGCTCCTAATTTTATGGCAACAAATAATTTTCACCGTTTTATAGTGGTGTTAAGTTTACTTGTGTATATACCCGGTAATATAAAGGCGTGCGATGTTTGCGGATGTTCCCTGTCAGGCAATTACTTGGGTATATTGCCACAGTTTAAACAACATTTTATTGGTGTCAGGCATCAAGTAAACAGTTTTGAATCCAAACATATACCTTCCTTGTTTACCGAAAATGGAGGCAATGCTTCGCACGATGTATTACAACGAAGTGAATTGTGGGGACGCTTTTATCCAACCAAACGATTACAACTGTTTGCATTTATTCCTTATCAATACAATACACAAAAACAAGATAGTGTAACTAACCAAACACATGGTTTGTCAGATATAAGTATCGTAGCCAATTACATCCTTATCAACACAGGCGATACCGGCAGGTTAAGTTGGAAAAATACATTGACAGTAGGAGCGGGAGTAAAAACGCCTACCGGTAGTTTTGATAAAGATGGTGTTCCCGGTTTACAAATAGGTACAGGTACCTGGGATTTTTTAGCCAATGCCATTTATACAACCCGTTACAAAAAAGTAGGCTTAAATATAGATGCCAATGTAAGATTGAACGGAACCAATAATAACTATGAGTTTGGCAATAGGTATACATCCAGCACACGTTTGTTTTATTGGTATAAATGGAGGCGATTATCCATACTGCCCAATGGCGGATTTTTAGCCGAATATGCAGAGAAGGATGCCAAGAAAAATATACTACAAAAATACACAGGTGGTTATGGTTGCTATACCGCACTCGGTTTCGATTTGTATTATAACCGTGTATCAGTAAGTGGTACATTTACCATACCCATTCACGAAAATTTAAACGAAGGTTTAGTAAGCACCAACCATAGAATTAGTCTACAGGCTATTTATTTATTTTAACAAAAACATTTTAATGAAACAGAACATACAAAAACTACTTTTTATAAGTAGTATATTTATTGCATTTATACTAAGCGCTTGCAGTAAAAGCGAAACAAAAGAGAGTACCGAGGTACCCGCTCCAACCGTTAATTTTATTAAGCCGGCTAAAGAGCAACAGTTTAATGAGTATGATAGCATCTGGGTACTTATTAACATATCTGCCGAGGACGATTTACACGACTATTCAATACGCATAGATAATATAACCGAAAACACAGAAGCCCATGTATACAACGGGCATTCACACGGTAATTCAGCTACAGCCAATTTGTTGTTTATTCCCACTGTAAGTGTTGATGCTATTATGCAAATAACAGTAACTACTTTAGACCACAATGGAAACATCAATAAAAAAACCAGTTTGTTTAAAGTAAAAAACAGCAATGCATTACCCACTCCTTTTATCAATATAACATCACCTTCATTATCCACCTATAACAATGGCAGTACCATAAAATTAACCGGTTCCATTGGCCATGTTACTAGTTTAAAAATTGCGCAAATTACTTTGACAAAAAATGGAGTAGAAGTGTTGAAATATGCACCCTTAGTAAATGGGTTAAAAAACTATTTGTTTGATACCACATACCAAATAAACGTAACCCAAAACAGCGATTTTATTGTAAGCGTTACCGCTACCGATAGTGTTAATATTACAGCAAGCAAAACGTACAATTTTAACGTTACCCCATAATATGAAAAATATATTTATTTTAATAGTCGGTTTAAGTTTGTTTGCCTGTAACAATAAGCCCTCTGCTGCACAGTTACTGGACAATGAGGTAATGCGCGTACATGATGAAGCAATGGCACAATCAGCATTGGTGTTAAAACTCAAAAAAACCATCAATAACCAGTTGGACAGCACCCGTGATTTAACAAAAAGAGTACACTTACAAAAAATTTCAGCCCAGTTATATATAGCAGATAGAATGATGTTAGAATGGATGCACCAATATCAAACACCTAATTTAAGTAATGATACTGCCATAAATTACTTAAACATACAGTTAAATAAAATAAATGAAGTGCATTCAGTTACTTTTGAAAGCATAAAAACAGCCCAGTTGGTTCTTGATAAACAATGAAACAGTTTATAATTATTATCGGTTTTGTTATGTGCCAGTTAAGCGCAAATGCACAAAATATAGCTTGCCAAAAAGCTATAGATGCTATTCGTGTTGATAGTTTAACCAATTTGTTGCTTTCCTTAACTGGTAGAAAACCAGTAGTAGTGGAAAACCAAACTACATTGATTACTTCACGCAATGCATACCATAAAGACAATACAATTGCCACCGATTATTTGTACGAACAATGCGCACAACTAGGCTATCAGGTAATGCATAATCCGTTTGGAACCGATGGCAATAATGTAATAGCATATAAGTTAGGTACACGCACTACCAAAGAAGTATATATGCTTTGTGCCCATTATGATTGTGTTGGTACAAAAAATAAACCCTTTCAGGGCGCTGACGACAATGCAAGTGGAAGTGCGGCCTTACTGGAAGCAGCTAGAGTTTTAAAAAATTACCAGTTTCCATTTACCGTAGCTTTTGCCTTTTGGGATGAAGAGGAAGAAGGTTTATTAGGCAGCGCTGCCTTTTCGCCTTGGGGCCCGTTAGATTGGTTTATACAAGGCGTAATTAATTTAGATATGATTGCTTACGATGGCAATAATGATAGCTTAGCCAATATACATGTGTACCCAACCAAAACATCATTAACGTTTGGTCAACAAGTATTGAGTTGCAATACCTTGTATCCAATAGGTTTAAATCCGGTTATTATTAATCCCGGTACCCGTGCTTCCGACCATTTTTCCTTTTCGGTTAAAAACGTAACCGCTATAGGCTTAACAGAAGATTACGGCCCGGATTTTAATCCCAACTGGCATATGTTAAGCGATAGTATAGAAAATTGTCATATACCTTATTTTCATAAAATGACACAATTAGCTACCGCAGCCTTGTGTCATATAAGTGCCGATGGAGCAAATATTGCAGTAACAGAAATAAAACCACCCGTTATATCAGTTTATCCTAATCCAGCGGCCGGGCAAATAAATATAGGAGGTATACAAATACCATATCAAATAAGTATATCAGATGCATTGGGAAAACAAGTGTTACAAACTACCGTGCAAGACACTAAGCCATTATCCTTATCAGACGATATAACTAATGGCATTTACTTTATTACCATTATACAAAACAATAACACCCATCAACAAAAAATAACTATCATCAAATAAAATGTATAAGTCATATATACTCATAGCAAGCATACTTTTAATAGCAGCTTGCGGTCAGAAAAAATTACCCATATTAGGCAACAGAGCCATAGATATAAAAATGGTAGATGGCCATGAAGTGGTAGATACCGTTTACCAAACCGTACCCAATTTTAGTTTTGTAAACCAGGATGGAAAAACCATTACACAAGACCTTGTAAAAAATAAAATTTATGTAGCCGATTTCTTTTTTGTAACCTGCCCAACTATTTGCCCACGCATGAAAAAGAATTTATTAACGGTTTATAACAAATACAAATCAAATAACGAGTTACTTTTACTTTCCCATACTATAGACCCTGAGCACGATAGTGTAGCCGTGTTAAATGATTTTGCCAAACGTATTGGAGCTGATAGCAAACAATGGCATTTTTTAACAGGCAACAGGGAAAAAATATACGAGCTGGCCGAACATGGATATTATGCTACAGCCATGGCCGACTCTACCGAACCCGGAGGTTATGTACACAGCGGGGGACTTATTTTGGTAGATAAACAAAGACGCGTAAGAGGTATTTACGATGGAACCAGTGCACCCGATACTGAACGTTTAATAGATGATATAGCCATTTTATTGCATGAAAAAGAGTAGTGTAATAATTAGTCTATGCAGCATTATGTTGTCTGGTTGTGTCAATAATGAATCTAACAATACAAACATAAATTTGGCTTCAGGTTATCAGCTATACGAAAGAAATTGTAGCAATTGTCACCAGATAGATGGAAGTGGTTTGGCCCAACTGTATCCACCTTTGTTGCAGGCGGACTATATAAAAAATAATCCAGAGCAGTTAGATTCCATTATAAAATATGGACAACACGGGCCTATTACAGTCAATGGTATACAATACAATATGCCAATGCCTGCCAATAAAAAGTTAAGCGATTTTGAAATAAAACAAATTACGGCCTATGTGCTTATCAGTTTTAATCAGTTAGATAGTTTAGCATTCGCAAAGTAATGAACTGTTTGGTAGCATTATAATTAGGTATAAACACCCTAACGTAAAATTACTTAAACAAACTACTTTTTTACCTAAGCTTGCTTATTTTGCAAGCCACTCTTTATGGAGTTAAACAAAAAGCATATTCGCAGCGTTTATATTTATTCATGATAAAAAAAATAGTTGTACTACTTGTAACCCTTTTATGTTGTAGCCTCGCTTATGCACAAAGTAAATTTACTTTAAGCGGTGAGTTAAGTGATAGTTCCAATGGGGAAACTTTAATTGGCGCAACTGTTAAAATAGCAGAAGCTAAAATGGTTGTATCAACCAATAATTTTGGCTATTTCGCTGTAAGCTTGCCCGCAGGCGACTATACCGTTACCGTTAATTATATTGGCTTTCAATCCAAAACCGTTACCATACATTTAGATAAAAACGTACGTTTAAATGTACCCTTGGCACAAAAAAATACGCTTGGCAGAGATGTAATTATAAAAGGCGAACGGGAAGATAAAAATATACGCAGTACCGAAATGAGCAGGGTAGAGCTGACAGGCGAAAAAGTAAAAGAGTTACCCGTTATTTTTGGTGAGCCTGATATTTTAAAAGCCATCACCCTGTTACCCGGCATAAAAAGTGGGGGAGAAGGAAGTACCGGATTTTATGTACGTGGCGGAGGCCCTGATCAAAACCTTATTTTAATGGATGAAGCCGTAGTATATAATCCATCACACCTATTCGGTTTTCTTTCCGTGTTTAATACCGATGCGGTTAAAAATTTAGAATTAATTAAAGGAGGCATGCCTGCAAATTATGGAGGTCGTTTATCATCCATACTAAATGTAAACATGAAAGAAGGCAATAATCAAAAATATGAATTCAATGGAGGAGTGGGTTTATTGGCCTCCCGTTTAAGTGCAGAAGGGCCTATTAAAAAAGGGAAAAGCAGTTTTCTAATTGCTGCCCGTAGAACCTATATTGATGTATTAGCCCAACCATTTATTCCCGAATCAGCCAAAGGAAACTCCTATTATTTTTACGATATAAATTTTAAGTTTAACTGGCAGTTAAGCGATAAAGACAAACTCTATTTTTCAGGGTATTTCGGGCGCGATATTTTAGACTTTAAAAGCCCTACCAATAAAAGCGTAAACTTTAATTTTGGTTGGGGTAATACCACTGCTACATTAAGATGGAACCATGTGTTTGGTCCAAAGCTATTCAGCAATACCAGTATCATTTATAACCGTTACGATTTATTCAACGATTTTAAATTTGGTGCAAACGGTTTCAGTGTACGCTCAGGTTTGTATGATTGGAATTTGAAATCAGATTTCACTTGGTTTACCACTCCAAAACATCAGGTAAAGTTTGGTATGAATTATATATTTCACACCTTTACACCAGGTATAGCCAGTGGCGCATTAGGCACTATAAAAATAGACGAAGAAATAAGCAGGCAATATGCACATGAGTTAGCTTTATATGCACTCGATGAATGGCAAATAAGCCAACGCTGGAGTGTAAATGCCGGTTTGCGAGCCATTGCATTTAACAGAGTTGGGCCATATGAGCAAGCAGTTTATAACGATGATAACCAAAAAACAGGCGAAGTAAAAAAATACGGATTCAATGAAAGCTTGGCATTTTACCCACGTTTAGAGCCAAGGTTAAATGTAAATTATTTACTCAGTGAGCAGTCGTCAATCAAAGCATCCTATACATTAACTTACCAGTTTATACATTTAGCTACAACCAGTGGCGCGCAGTTTCCCGTTGATTTATGGGTACCAAGCTCAGCCAAAGTAAAACCACAGGAAGCCAACCAGGTAGCCATAGGTTATTTTAGAAATTTTTTAAACAATAAGTACGAAGCCAGTGCCGAGACCTATTACAAAAAAATGGATAACCAAATTGAATTTAAACCCTTTTCACAACTTTTTTTCAATGCTAATTTAGAAAATGAAATGGTTTTTGGGCAAGGAGAAGCATATGGTTTAGAATTATTTTTCAAGAAAAAAGTGGGGCGCTTAAATGGATGGATTGGCTATACATGGAGTAGGGCATACCGCCAGTTCGATCAGTTAAACCAAGGGCAAGCTTACTTTTTTAGGTATGATAGAACACACGATATATCAGTAGTTTTAAGCTATAAAATAAATAAAAAGTGGAGCACTACCGTAGTGTTTGTATATGGAACAGGTAATGCAGTTACACTACCAACCTCGCGTTATGCTTACCGCATAGGTTACGACCCTATTACCAATCAACCCAAGTTTACTTTTATTGATGTGTATGAAAAAATCAACTCATTCAGGTTACCTGCATACCACAGAGCCGATGTGAGTTTTA
The DNA here is from genome assembly GCA_040388375.1 of Bacteroidota bacterium. Lineage (NCBI taxonomy): Bacteria > Pseudomonadati > Bacteroidota > Bacteroidota bacterium. The sequence continues at coordinate 23,908 of JAZKBU010000023.1, forward strand.
CCTATACCCATAAAAAAACCGACAGATGGGAAAGTAGCTGGAACTTTAGCATATACAATGTATACAATAGGGCCAATCCATACTTTATTTACTTCCTGCCCGATTTAGATAAACTCGAAGTAAAAGCTTATATGGTTTATTTATTCCCTATTGTACCTTCCGTTGCCTGGAATTTTAAATTCTAAGGCTCCTTTGTTCAATACATAATCCTGCACACTGTTTACATCTTGTTGCATTACAAACAGCCTCGTTTATTACTTTTACCGCAAATAATTAAAGTATGAAAAAGGTAAGTTGTTTTTTGTGGTTGCTAACACTCAGTTTTATTGCCGGTGCGCAAACCAAACCACCCGTTGCAAAAGTTATAGCAGGGCCTATGTTAGGTTATGCAGAACACAGAGAGTGTTTAGTATGGATACAAACAGCCTGCAACAAAAGCATCAGTATAAAATACAATGAAGCAAATGGTAACACCGAAGGCGAGTTAACCATTAACAATAAAAACGAAAATGTATGCTTACCTTGGATAGCCAAGTTTGTGTTAACCGATTTAAAACCCAATACCGTTTACAATTACCAGATATTAATAGATAAAAAAGTAACTACATTTTCCTATCCACTAAGTTTTAAAACAAAAAAATTGTGGGCAGAGTGGAGCAAAGAAGATCCGTACGATATAAACTTTTTAGTAGGTTCATGCAATTATGTAAACGATAGTGCTTACGACAGGCCGGGTAAACCATACGGACAAAGCTCAGATATATTTTTAAAAATGGCCGAAACGCCTAGTGATTTTATGCTTTGGTTAGGCGATAATACTTACACCCGCGAAGCAGACTATAGCAGTGCCAGTGGTTTACGTTACCGTTATATGCATACCCGTTCAGAGCCAAACCTGCAAAAGTTTTTAAGTAAACAAAGCAATTATGCCATTTGGGATGACCATGACTTTGGAGATAACGATGCCAATAAAAACTACGATTTAAAAGAAGTAACCAAAGACTGTTTTGCCAATTACTGGGGAAACAAAACATTTGGCGAATTTGGCAGAGGCGTTTACCATAGCTTAAAGTATAGCGATGCAGAATTTTTTATGTTAGATGACAGAACATTTAGAGATGAGAGCGAGCTAGACGAGGAAAAATATAAAAACAAGACCCAACTGGGCGAAACCCAATTAAACTGGCTTAAAAACAAACTAAAGCATAGTGCAAGCACATTTAAATTTATATGTGTGGGCGGACAGTTTTTAAATACCGAAACCGATAAAGAATCATTTAACCTATACAAACGCGAACGAGCCGAAATAGTTAAGTTTATAGCAGAGCAAAAAATTAGTGGCGTTATATTTTTAACAGGTGATAGACATCATACCGAACTTTTAAAATACGAACCCAATAGCAAACCCGATTATATCAATACCTATCCTTTATTTGATTTAACAAGCTCGGCCTTAACAGCAGGTCCAAGCAGTATTTTAAAATCAAAAGAAGCTGATAATCCATTCCGTGTTTCAGGAACCTTGTTAGCAGAAAACAATTACTGCGGTTTAAAAATTACAGGTAAACGAGGCGAACGCGTAGTACAAATTACCTGCTACGATAAAGGCGGTATAGTAAAATGGAACTTCAGTATTAGCGAAACTTTATTAAAAGCTAAATAATGCAACAGTACACCAAAAGTCAGTTGGCTTTGCGTAACGGGCAGGATAAAGACGATATTTGGGTAGCCTATAAGGGTAAAATTTACGATGTAACCAGAAGCCGTTTGTGGCGCAATGGTAAACATTACGAGCATTGGGCCGGACAGGATTTAACAGATGAATTAGCAGATGCACCGCACTTAGATACCGTGTTCGATAAGTTTGATTGTGTGGGAGAATTAATTTAAACAATAGCAATAATTACAACCATACACATGCGTACTATTTTCAAGCACCTGTTTCTTTTATCAATGTTTATTGCTTTTGTTGGTGCAAACAAAGCACAGGAAATAAAAGTAATTACCTACAATATCCGTTATAACAATCCTGCCGATGGGGAAAACAGTTGGCCTAATAGAAAAACAAGCGTAGAAAGCATATTTAAGCAATATCAGGCCGATATATATTGTTTGCAAGAAGTATTGCATAGCCAATTAATAGATTTACAAACCATGCTCACTGATTACAGTTGGGTAGGTGTGGGGCGCGATGATGGAAAAGAAGCAGGGGAACATTCCCCCATATTTTATAAAACAAATAAATACCAGTTAATCAATTCAGGTACATTTTGGTTATCGCCAACACCTGCTATAGCAGGTAGCAAAGGTTGGGATGCAGCGCTACCACGTATTTGTACCTGGGCACAACTAAAGGATATAAGTAACGGAAAAGTATTTGTTGTATTCAATACCCATTTCGACCATCAGAGTAAAAAGGCCCGACAGGAAAGCGTTAGGCTTATTCTGACAACAACACGTACCTTAGCCGATTCATTACCCATATTATTTGCCGGAGATTTAAACAGCGAGCCCAATAGCAGGGTTTATAAAATGATTCTGTGCAATAAAAAATATGGCTTTATTGATAGTTACCAAAAACAAGCGGGACATTGCACTTTTACCAGCTTTAACGTAAACGGTTCCATTTGTAAACGCCTCGATTTTATTTTTTACAACAAGCATTTCAGTTTAACCCAATACCAGATTATTAAAAACCAAAGAGGCATGTATTATCCCTCAGACCATTTGCCTGTGATGGCAATACTCCATTTACAATAAGCCTATTTCTTTTTCTGTACATATTCATCTCTGCAAAAAGCCGAACAAAAGTTTTCCTTTTTAAAAAGCCCCAGAAACCTTTTGGTTTAAACACCTTATGCTTGGAGCTATTAATTCTCTCCGAACAATTATCGCAAGTTTTATCAGTCATTATAGTCAAGTTGAATAGGGTGTAATTATACTAAATAGTTGTTTTCGCTATAGAACATAAAAAAACCTGCCTTAATCACTTAAGGCAGGTTTTTCAGTTATTGATTAAACTAATAAATTAGTTTTTGTCAAATTGAGCTTTTAATGCAGCTAATCCTTCTACGTCAGCAAAAGTTGATTTCTCATTGCCTTCGTTATTTTTCTTAGCAGCTTTCGAAGCTTTGTCTTTCTCTTCTGATTTTGCTTTTCTGTCGTCAGTTTTCTTCTCTTCTACATCACCTTTCCAAACAGCAGTGTGCGATAATACAATACGTTTGTTTTCTTTGTTAAATTCAGTGACGCGGAATTGTAATACATCATCTTCTTTAGCTGTTTTCTTGTCTTCCATATAAAGTTGTTTGATTGGAGCATATCCTTCAACCCCGTAAGGTAAAGCAATAGTTGCACTTTTCTCTTCAACTTTTAATATAGTTCCTTCGTGAATTGAACCTAAAGCAAATAAGGTTTCAAAAGCATCCCAAGGATTTTCATCCAATTGTTTGTGTCCTAAACTTAAACGGTGGTTTTCGTTATCAACTTCTAATACCAATACGTCTAATTCTTGGTCTTTTTTCACAAACTCGTTCGGATGTTTGATTTTTTTAGTCCAGCTTAAATCACTTACGTGAACTAAACCGTCAACACCTTCTTCTAGTTCAACAAATAAGCCGTAGTTAGTCATGTTTCTAACTATACCTTTATGTTTACTTCCAACAGGGTATTTAGCTGCAATATCAACCCAAGGATCAGCTTTTAATTGCTTAATACCTAAGCTCATTTTGCGCTCTTCTTTTTCAAGCGTTAAAATAACAGCTTCCATTTCGTCACCAATCTTCATAAAGTCAGATGGGTTACGTAAATGTTGGCTCCAGCTCATTTCACTTACGTGAATTAAACCTTCAA
>JAZKBU010000024.1 GCA_040388375.1 Bacteroidota bacterium
TTTTTTTAGAAAACATTAGAAATTCAAAATTAATCAAATTAGTTCATTCTCACGTACTTTCATATGCTACCCCTTCAAATTTAAATTGAATTTGATCATTTGGCGCATTGGCTGGTTTAACTCTTATATTGCAATTAATTACAGGTATTTTTTTAGGGTCTAACTTTACTCCTCATACGGAGTGGTCTTTTAAATCTGTAATACATCTTATGGAAGACGTACCATACGGTTATATAATGCGCTATCTACATGCAAATGGTGCGTCTTGTTTTTTTATTTTTGTTTATCTTCATATAGGTAAAGTTCTTTTTTACGGTAATTATTTTAAGCCACGTCAATTTATATGATTTTCAGGGTTGCTAATATTTATTGTTATGATGGCAACTGCATTTATAGGTTATGTTCTTCCATGAGGGCAAATGTCATTATGAGGGGCAACTGTAATTACATCGCTTTTTACATCCGTACCAAAAATTGGGCATCATTTATGTTATATAATTTGAGGTGGTTTTTCAGTTGGCAATCCTACTTTAATGAAATTTGCTATGTTACATTATAGCTTGCCGTGAGGTATAGTGGCTGTGGTATATATGCACATTACATTTTTACATTTTACAGGCAGTAATAATCCTACTGGGATTGACAAACCTATTATGGTCAATTTTTTTCCATCATTTGGAATTAAAGATTTAGGTGCATTTTTAATTGCATGTATTTTTTTAGCATTTGTTTTAGCTTTACATCCAAATGTGTTTGGTCATCCAGATAATGATCTTCCAGCACAATATTATGTGACTCCTTTACATATTGTTCCTGAATGATATTTTTTGCCGTTTTATGCAATTTTACGTTCTATTCCACATAAATTGGGAGGCGTTATTGCAATGTTTTCATCTCTTTTAATTCTTTTTTTTGTACCATATCTTAATACTTCAAAATATAGAAATAGTACCTTTAACGTTTATTACTCGAGATACTTCTTTATATTTGTATTAAATTTATTCTTTTTAGCTTGAATTGGTCAACTCCCAGCCGAATCTCCTTTTGTTCATGTAGGGCTTATTGGCACTTTTTATTACTTTTATTTTTTCTTAATCATTTTACCACGATCTGGTTTATCCGACAAAAGTTATTAA
>JAZKBU010000025.1 GCA_040388375.1 Bacteroidota bacterium
CTATCGGTAGGTAAAAAGAAGGCAGACAAACTGGAAGATGTTTTAAATAAAATATTTTCTAAAATTGTTTAAAATAATTCTTATCTTGTATTCAGAAATTACCGGAGTAGAACACGGTGGTAAAAAGATTGATAATATTTAAAATGGTTCCATTTGTTCGGGTTCTACACTTACAGTAATGTAAGTCCGGCAGGTGGAGCCATTTTGTATTTAACCCTTTAAAGCAGTATTGAAATCTAAAATAAAAATTATGAAAATTTCAGGGGCGGTTATTCAGACTAAAAATATAAAAACAAATACCGAAATAACATTCCACGCCACTTATAAGGGAATGACAATTTATGTATCTACCGATCACGGATTTGGAAAGGCAAAATATGACCATTTAAAGAGGTATTATATCGAGGTGAGTAATAATAAAAACGGGCTATTTGATGTTGATACATGGGAGGACTGCCATACCATGAAGGACGCTATACGATATGCGCTTAAAGGTGCATGTTTAATCCCCTCTTAATTTTAACAAGTAATCAAAAATAAAAACCATGAGCATAGATACAATTGAAGGAGGAAAAATAAAGTGGTGTATTGAGCAGCACGTTAAAACAAATCATTATTACGACACTTACCTTCCTTATGAGTTCCATTTGCGAATGGTGGCACAAGTTTGTAAGCAGTTTATTGCCGTACCTGAAAGGCAATGGAGTGAATTAGAAGTGGCTTGTTGGGGGCATGACCTTATCGAAGATACAAGGGTGTCCTATAATGACTGTAAAGAAGTATTGGGCGAATATGTTGCTGATATTATTTATGCCGTTTCTAATGAGAAAGGTAAAAATAGAAAGGAGCGGGCTAATGAAAAATACTATTTCGGGATATTGGCAACAGAAGGGGCATTATTTGTAAAACTTTGTGACCGTATATCCAACGTGCAATATTCAAAAATGACCAAAAGTAAAATGTTTGAAATGTACAAAAAAGAGAATCCTGAATTTCTTTTTAGACTTTCTCCAATGCCATCTAATTATGAGGTTATGGGCAAATATTTATCAAATTTATTTAACGACTAATCAATGAAAAGGCTAATCTGCTTCTTTCTTAACCACACATGGAACTATGTTTCTATACTTAGATATGGTAAACATAGTTTTATAAAGCATTGCAAACGTTGTGGAATAGAAAGAGAAATTAATCAAGGTCAATACATGGATGGTAAAACTTCAATCTTTAAATAAAAATCATGGGCAATAAAAAAATTAAAAAGCACTTGCACGAATTAACCAACGAGGAATTCCTAAAGTTATTTCAGATAGCACGAGGCGTTTACATTGATAATTATTCTATTGATAACGTACAGCGGTGGTCATCCTGCGATATTATGGTTACGCTTGGGTACATGAAAATATCCTTTGGAATAGTGGAATGCGAGAATGATGTAAGGCTTGGTAATGGGTTCTCGTTTATTATGAAGGAATATCTTTCAAAAGACAATATCTCTGTTTCAGAAAAAGGTATTGAATCCAATAAAGAAGATTTTATAGATGAAAAAATGGTATTGGTTAAAAACCAAAATATCCTGTTTTCTCAACTTGAGGTCATGGGTTATATGTAAACCACAAAGATAAAATGCCGGATAACAACTAACCTTTAATAAATAAAATATATAGCTATGGATGCAGAAATAAATAGATGCTTAAAGCAAAGAAAAAACTGTAAAGGTTGTAGGGCTTATGAGCCACAGGATTATAACTCATGCTCTATCGGTTTTAAATGCATCAATGGGGAACCTAAAGAGCCATGTTCAAAGCCGACCACTTACGATAAATTAATTAAAGCGCAGCAATCATGAAAACACAAACCATTTATACAGAGGTTCCGGTAAGTGAAAGACTGCCGGAGTGGTTGCCTATATCTGCCGTTAATAATATGTCAACATGGGATTTAAGTAGATGTGAAGTCCTTTTTGATAATGGGGAAACAAGGATGTATTGGGATGATTGGCCTTTTGCAATAAGTACGAATGTAAGATTAGTTGAATCAAAATTAAAACACTAACCAATGGAAAGAACACCTTTAGAAGAAGCGAAAAGCGGAATACCTGAATTTGATACCCTTATTGACGATTATGCCCATGCTCAAATATCATTTGATACTTTAATAAGCAGGCTATGGAATGAAGGTTACAAAGCAGGGCAGCAAGCCAACAAGCCGGAACAGGGGATGAAGGATGAAAACAGCATTTTAAGCATTCTTCGATTTTTAAAAGATAACCATTGGCTTTCAGAAACAGAGCAGACCATTGAGTACATTAAAGATATTTACCTTGACGAAGTTGCCCAATTATCCACCCCTTTACCTGCACAGAGGGAAGAAAGATGGCAAAACACAAAACCTGAATTTACTAAAGAGTGCCTACTAATGACAGCAACTTTTTACCCTGGCGGTTGGGAGTATCAATCTTGGTGGATTAAAAAACTAATTGAGCCAGTTGATGAAAAATGGTATTGGGGATTGCTTCAATTAGATGGAGGTGAATACGGATGTATAAAAGAATTGCAAGCAGACAGGTATTTAGTAATTGAATTGCCGGGAATAAAGTAAAAGCTATGAACCGAACTTTTAAAATGACATACAGCGATAAAAACGATAAGACTATAATTACGTTATCGTGCTCAGTAT
>JAZKBU010000026.1 GCA_040388375.1 Bacteroidota bacterium
TATAGTGCACCCAAAAGTTTAGACAAATTTATAATTAATTTTGATAATAATGAGCTCGGTAATTTATCGGGCTCATTCCGTTTAGATTTAGTTTAATTCTTTCATTATTATAATAAGTAATGTATTCTATTATTTCTTTTTTTAAGTGTTTGATACTACTAAATTTATTTATATAGAATAGTTCTGATTTAATGATTCCAAAGAAGTTTTCTATAATTGCATTATCTAAACAATTTCCTTTTCTAGACATACTTTGTATTATTCCCTTTTTTTCTAATAATGCTTGATATTGTTTCATTTGATATTGCCAGCCTTGATCTGAGTGAAGTATTAAATTAGTATCCTTTGGTATCTTTCTAAAAGACTTATTGAGCATTGTAGTTACTTGTTTAAAGTTAGGACTTTCTGATAGATCATAGCTTATTATTTCTCCATTAAATAGGTCAATAATTGGTGAGAGATATAATTTTTTCCCTGATACATTAAACTCTGTAACATCTGTTGCCCATTTTTTATTTGGCTGTGCTGCTTTAAATTCTCTGTTCAAAATATTAGGAACTATTTTACCTTGTTCACCTTTATATGATTTGTATTTTTTTACACGTACTAAACTCTTTAAACCAATTAATTTCATTAACCTTAGCACTGTTTTGTGATTTATTTCTATACCCTTTTTTTTAAGTTCTGAGGTAATACGCCTGTAACCAAATCTGCCTTTGTGATGGTTATAAATCTTCTTAATCTGTTCTTTTATATCTTTATACTTATCGGTTAATTGGCTTGTTTTTTCGTAATAATAATAACTGCTTCTGGCCATGTTGGTTTTATTCAGCAATAACTCTAAATCAAACTTCGGCCTTAGTTCCATTACAGCTTTGGCTTTTTCTGCTGCTGCAATTTTTTTTCCTGAACTAAGGCATTGAACTTTTTTAGCAAAGCGTTCTCACATCGTAATGCTTCATTCTCCTTTAGCAATTCTTCCTCTCTTGTCAATGGTTTGTCCGACTTCTTTTTGGCTCTTTTAAAATCTTTATTCATAGGTCTTCCCAGCGTTTGTTTATATAAAACTGTTGCACCAAATGTATCATATTTATTAACCCAATTTGTTAAAGTACTTACGCTAGGTATATTATATTTTAAACAAGCACCTGTCAAAGATTGAGAATTATCTTTTATTGATAGTACTACCTTTAGCTTAAAATCACCTTCATATTGTGTTGACTTTGACCTGGGGTTTAAACTGTCTTTCCCATATTTTTTGTAATAGTTTAACCATTTCTTTAGCAATGATTCTTGTATACAGTATTTACTTTTTACATGACTTATGCTCGAATGTTTTTTCAATACTTCATTGATACAGCGAAGCTTGAATTCATAATTGTATTTTACTTTTCTCTCCATAAAAATGCCCCCAAATAGTGTCTAACTTTTTGGGGGCAGTTCA
>JAZKBU010000027.1 GCA_040388375.1 Bacteroidota bacterium
TCCAAGTATAATTTCCAACAAATGATGCTGTTAAGGTAACACTATCGCCTAAATTGGCATTGATGGTAGTTTTTTGATTTACATTTTTAACCATGGTAAACTGGTCACGAATAACACCATCGGAACAAATCCATTTTGCATCTAATCTGTTGTTTTGTACTTCCAATATCATGGCGCCCCCATAAATAGCATTTGAAAAGGGTAAAGCACTATGTGGAAATTGGCTTCCTTGTGTTCCGCCCAATTGTCCTGCTGAGCCTGATACCACATAAACAGTTCCTGCATTTACCAAAGTATCTTTTATGTACGGACATGAATTGCTGCTGCCATTATACTTACCTGTTGATTGGCTAATATTATGCGTAAGACTATCAAAACTAGCTTCATAACCGTAATGGCCTTTCATTAGTTTTGAACGTTCGTAATCGTGGCTATGGCCGGTTAATATTAAATCAACACCGTAGCGTTCTAAAATTTTAATAAAGTTTTGACGTATAAGTACTATAGGGGTTTCTGTATCTGAGTTGTGGGACCCCATAGTATACGGAGGATGATGCCAATAAGCTACAATCCATTGTTTGTTGGTATTGGCAGCTAAATCGTTTTTAATCCAGTTTACTTGTGCACCTAATGTATCGTATAAACGGGTAGCGTTGTTTTCTCTACCATAAGAATCTAATGAAAGGAAGTGAATATTACCAATATCATATGAATAAAAAGCTTCTGTTCCTGATGCTACACCTCCGGCTTCGCCAGCTGTTGGCATGGTAAATAAATCGTAATAAGGTATGTCGTGGTCGTTTTGGCGGAGTCCGTTATTCTCATAATCGTGGTTACCGGGTGCAGGCCATAATGGATATTTTTTCAATAAATCGTTTTTGTAAATATTAAAAAAGTGTGCCTGATATTCTATATCAGTTCCGCTTCCGTAAGCATTATCACCCAATAAAAGCCATGAATCTAAATAGTTATTACCAAGGTAGCTGACAAATTGGTTTCTTACATTTATTTGGTTAGTTGATGCGTTACCACAATCGCCAATAACGCCAATTCTGTAAAGTTTACTGTTATCTCCTTTTGCTGCTAATGTCCTGAAATAGTTATTGCTGTCGCCTTGTAAGGTATCGTTTAAGCTACCTAAGCTATAAAAGTATTTGGTATAGGTATTTAATCCTGTAATTCTTACTTCATGTTCTGTTACAAAAGTTGAATCGTCTTTTACCAAGTTTAATATTCCTCTTGTGGTTCCTAATCTTATCCTGCTTGGTGTAGGGTAATCCGTTCTCCAACGTATGGTAGCGGCATTTTGGGTAACCACTTGTAAGTATGGTCCTTTAATTAAAGTAGCCGGAGGAGCAATGGTAAAACGGGCATTCGTAGTATCGAAAACAGCTACGTTAGCTGAGTCGCTAATGCGTAACATACATTGGCTTGAAGGTGTGTTTGGAATTAACCAGTTAATAGTACCTAATGATGATAAAACATTGGAAGCAATAGTACTCCAGATGCTGCCGTTTGTACTGTATTCAATTTTTATTTTCGTAATACTTGTATTGTTAAACCATTTAATGGCATAGGTATTACCCGCACTAAGGGTTTCGCCTCCGTTTGGAGCTAATACATTAATTGGTTTTAAAGGTGCTTGGTTACCTTTTAAGCGCAAGTTAAAACTTACATCGGGACTGCTGCCACTTTGTTGGTGTATTTCTACCGCTATGGTATTCCATCCGTTTACAAAATAGGTTTTTGCTAAAGTATATAGCTGGTAAGCTGATTCATCTGATCCTGTAATATCAGTTGAAGCTAATGTGTTGTAAGCAATAGTCCCAGAAGGTAAATTGTTTCTCCATACTTCGTTTCCGTTTACATATACAATAGCACCATCATCGCGTACTACCTGTAAGGAGAAATTATTGAAATCGTTTAAGTTTGGTATGTATACTTTTTTACGGAAGTAAGTAGTAATGTATTTATTGGTACAGGTAGGGTTTAAGGTAACTACCCCGCAAGCATTTACTAAAGTAGCTTCATCACCATCACCATAACCTAATTCTGTGTTTCCGCTGTTCCATGTTCCATCGTTAAATGCACTGTCCCGCCATGCTGTATTTTGATTAGAGCCATCATCTTTATATTTCCATGATGTTCCGGGTTTAATTAAAGTATCGGAAGCAATGGTGAAATAGGACGCACTGGTATCATAAAATACAGTATTGCTGGAATCGCTTACCCTTATTTTATAGGTTGCACCCGGTGTGGTTGGGTTATTGGGTAATGTCCATGTGTATAAACCGGCACTGCCTGAAGCATTATTGGTAATGGTATTCCATGTGATTCCATTGTTTGAATATTCTAGTTTTAATGTTTGTATACCGTTGGCATTGTATATAATATTTTTTTGAGCACCGGCTTGCCATGTTTCTCCACCGTTAGGGATTAATAAAGCAGGAAAAACCTGGTATTGAATAACCAATTCGGGTGCAAAAATAGAGAAACCATCGTAGGTGTAAGCATTACGTACACCTGTTCCCCGCCAAATAAAGGTAATGGCATTACCACTTTTCCAGCCTGTTCTGTTAACAATATTCTGAACGATTGTTTTTAAATTAGGTGTTTTTTGGTCAACGCCTCTTGTGCCTCCGGCAAGAAAACCCCATGAACTGCTTGTACTACCCGGCCATACTACAGAATCGGTAGTTACTGTACGGCTTGATACATTAAAAGCAGTAGTAGCAAAAGTTATACTGCTGTCTATTGCTTCGCCTTTAAAAACAATGTCGCCCAATACTGCATTTTTATTACCTCTGGTGGTAAATTGAATATACGCATTGGTAATAATAGCTCCCCTTGGAAGATTAATGTTTTTAAAACGAGAACCAATTATCTGATACTGGTTTCCGTCAAGCATGTTTTCTAAGTCGGGACTGGTTAAATCTATAGTACCTATGGTACCTGTTCCACCTGCAACTACTTCTTCCACATCATCAGAGCTTGCACTTACAAAACGACTCAGTGTAGCATTGCTTTGTGCATTGATTGTAGAATAGGATAAAATTATTACAAATAATAAGGCTGATATTTGCTTGTTTATAGCTGTTATATGGAAACTGTTACTTAAAGGCAACTGAATATTTTTCCTTAAATTAAATACATCTTTAATACGCGTCACTCTTTTTATTTTAATACTATAGGCCTGTAAATGGCTAATTGATAGATTAGCATTTACTTAAAAATTGTTCTTTGTTTAACAAATTTAAGCGATTATTGGTAATATAATATAAATAAAAAGCCCCTTGTTTTTAAACAAGAGGCTTTTATGGTATTAAAATACGATGGTTTATTTAACCAATATTTTTTGAACAATTACTTTGCCTTCAATGGTGGTAGCATTTAAGGTATAAAAGCCTTGTGGTAAATTTAATTCAATGGTTTTGTTTCCATTGATGGTTTCAATTTGTTGTGCAAAATGTTGTTTACCTAATAAATCTACAATGGTAATGTTTACATTTTCGCTCATTACATTGCTTAAGCCAATAGTAAATGTTCCACTATTAGGATTAGGAAATACATTTAAATCAAAGTTACCTGCTTTGTTTAAATCAACGGCTACCACTTTTGAATAGGTGAACTTACCATCAAAATCGGTTTGTTTAAGGCGATAAAAGATCGTGTTGGCATCTACTGCACTGATATCATCTACTGTATTGTATTGTAACGTTTTATTACTATTACCAGCACCTTTTACATTGGCTATTGGAAAAAATGTTTCACCATTTTCACTGCGCTCAATAGTAAAATAGTTGTTGTTAATTTCAGCAGCAGTTGACCAATTTAGTTTTACATTTTTATTAGCTAATTGCGCATCAAAATTAAGTAAGGTGATAGGGAAGGTGGTTGCGTTTACGGTAAATGAATCACGTAAACATGAGTAAGTATCAGTTACATAATAAACAGTAGTTCCGTTAGGTGGTAATACTTTTATGGTACGCGATGTTTGGCTTGTGTTGTTCCAAGTATAAT
>JAZKBU010000028.1 GCA_040388375.1 Bacteroidota bacterium
TTACAGTCCGTTCGGGGCTCCAATGGCTACTCGTAACAAACAGGTAAGCAGTGTGTTAGTGACAAAAACCGTGAGCGAAAGTTCGTTTTCAAGCGGTGTTGACGGGTGGGTACCGAGTGGTTCAGCTACACTCATTAACGTATATGGTAATGTACGTGCAATAACCACAGCAATAAACTCAGGGATGAAAAAAGTATTTTCAACCGAGCCCGGTAAAACCTATCGCATTAAGTTTAAAATAAACCTCCGCGGTTGGCCATACTTGTATGTAAAAGATTTGGCTACAACCAATACTATATTTAGTGTAACCGACTTTTTATCACCAAACAATTATGCTTATACCATAACCGCTACCGGTTACCAAACCCAAGTAGAATTCCTTGAAGTTGACAAAGCAGTAAGCGAATTACAACTAGCTAGCTTCACTTTAGAAGAAGTTGATGCGGAAAATGGGTATAGGTTTGGCTTTAACGGTAAGGAGAATGATGATGAAACTCAAACACAGGATTATGGAATGAGAATTTACAATAACCGCTTAGGTAAATTTTTAAGTGTTGATCCATTATGTAGAAATTTCCCTTTCTCTTCACCATACTCATATGCAATGAACAGACCAATTGATGGAATAGATATGGATGGACTTGAATATGTACCTTACATGAACAAGGCTGAACTTCCAGAAGTAACCTCCGCAACATCTGCAGCAGGATTATTTAATGCTTTTATGTACAATTCATTGATTGTTTTACCAAATAATACTACTGCAACTATTATTAACACAGTTACAGACAGAATTGTATATATCAAAAATTATGGCATTTCAGATTATGTTCATCAAACTGTTAATAATATAAAAAAGGCAGCAGAGGACATAAAAACAGAGGCGTCAAATATGACTTTAGGAGATGTCGTTAAGCAATATAAAAATCCTGCTAACTATGAAGTATTACCTTTAATGATTGTATTTGGAACTAAGCCAAAAGCTAGTCCTATAGCTGAGATATCAATTGTTGAAAGACGGAAAATACTAGCAAATAATTTTTATGAATCATTTGGTGAAAGGAACATTTCCAGCAAGTTATCTGGAATTAATTTTGCAAAATCTGTAACTGTACAAAAATTAGAAGCAGGAAGTTTTGTAGAACAATGGGTTGGTGCTGATGGGGTTATTGGAAAGTACTTTGCCCCAGTTAACTCTGATCCAGCAAAGCTTGGAATAAATACTGCAGGTAGAACACGTGTCATATTTCAACTAAAAGAAAATATTCAGGTTTTAAAAACTACTGCTGCGGATTTTAAAGATTTAAAGACAGGCGAAGTTTATAAAGGAGGAGGGCAACAATACTTTAGTCCCGCGATTAAAGATGTTGTCACCCCTGTGAAAAATTAAATATTTGAATATGAAAAATACCGATGTTATATGGTTGGATGAATTTTATAATACGATAAAACTTTATAAAATAGAAGTACCCTACTTAGTGGAGTTATTAGGAGATATTATTAACACAAGCGTAAATAATAGTATAAGAAATGAATTTCTTTTACCAAAAGATAAACGTTTCAAGACTATCTATATATCTTGGAATATTATTACCAATGAGGTAAAAGAGATTGGATTTATAGGAAATACATTTACTATATCTTTTTTAGATTGTAAAAAATATTCTAAGTCACACTATGAACAATTTATTATTTACGATGAAAAAGTTGAATTTGTTTTTGATACTCAATCGACAAACAATTTAGTGAAAAATATTGTCTGTCGTAAAGATGAATCTGCATTGAATTTATCAGAAGAAGATAAAGAGGACCTAATATTTGACAATATAAATTTTATTTTAGAATAGAGTAGCATTTACCAATATATCTGTAACCAGTATGAACCGGTAGCGTACCAATTATCACTTTTTAAGGTAATGGTTTTCTAAGTAATTGAAAAACAAAATAAAGTATGGTTAAATAACCATAAAAGAGAGCAGTTAATATTCCTCTCTTTTATTTTATAAATGCGTTAGGGAGCATTATTATTAGGGTTGTATTTTCTTGGTGTACCATTTATCACTTAAAAAACCATGAATTGTCAATACT
>JAZKBU010000029.1 GCA_040388375.1 Bacteroidota bacterium
TTATCCCAGGCCAAAACTCTCTTTTTATGTAGGGTTCTGGCTGAGTTGGGTTAAAGTAGTTTTAGTTCTCTTTTGCTTGTAATAATTATTTTGGGTTTGCTATAGCTATACCAAGATCAATAGCCGTTTTGCCGTTTGCTTTATGGTCTATACTAAACCACAATGGAACTGCGTAGTTGTATAAAATAAGGAATTGGTACATATAACAAGGCAGGTGTTTTGGTTCCTCAATAACATCATTCCAAAACTTTCTTAAAGTACTAATGCTGGACTCTTTTGTTAAATACCCATGCGTTGTGGGCAGTACGCCGTACGTTCCAACAACCTGTTTTAAATCTGCATCTGTAATATCATCAAGTGGCGTGAGCATTAATTTACATTCCCCTATATCGTAACTACCTTCACCGCTTTCATCTACAGAATAGTCGTAAACTGTGCCGTATGCCACACCATAAACTTGCTCCGGTTCGCCATGTTCAAAAATGAATTCCGAACCGATGTACATTGCGAAAACCCTTGTTATTTCCTCTTTATTTAGTTCCATTACTTAATTTTTATAAAATGAAAAAAGCCTTTGAATTTCGGGGTCAGGTCCCGTCCTTCAAAAGCTCTTTAAATATGTAACGCCGGAAAATCCGTTTTTATATCCTGACAATATATAAACGGTTTGATGTGCTACTTCATGATAATAAAAATTAAGTATGATTAATATTCGTTTCAAAACTAATTATTTTATTTGATAAACAATTATTTTATTCATTAATTTTAAGAAAATAATTCCCCGGCTTTTGCTTTAACCTCTGCTACTTGCCGCTTTACCGTTTCATACCTCATAACCGCTTTAGGCGGCCGTGTGCCGTTTAAAAAGTGAAGTGGAGGGATTGTATAGACCCACGGCGTAGGCTGTAATTTCCGAATCCCCTCGTACCAGTAGATGCCGTCCTTTTCTTTCATGCTGTGAAATATTATTACGTCCAATGTTTTAAGATACCTTGTTTTTTCTGTTTCACTCAGTGCATGCTTCAAAAATCTTATTGGACTGGGCTGGCTACTGTACCAGGTGTTGCCGGTGAAAGTGCTCTTAATCTTTTCGATAAAGTACATAAACTTTATTTTAACGGTGCTGTTACTTTTGAATCGGGTTCGATAAAAATGCTTTTCATACCCATTATTAATTTTGTTTCTCCTTTATACCCTTTTTTAAAGTGGAAATTCCCAACGCTAAAACCAAAAGGAAAATCAATTAAAGTGCCGCTACCGTATATAATAATACTCCTCACCCCCCCCCCATTTATTTATCATATCCATTATTACCTGTCTTTGAAACACTTTATTTGTTGGAACAAGGAAACTTACATTATCAGAAATTTCAAAGCTCTTTTTTAAGAAATCTTCAAATATTGAATAGGGCGGATTGCCGATAACCCAATCAACCTTCCCTTTATAATTAAAGAAGTCTTTACCCTCCCTTATTTCGCAGTAATCTTTATCACCTGTGAGCAGATTGTAAAAACTACCATCCCCCTTGCAAGGATCCAGCATTTTGCCTGAAGGGTTTAAATGTTTGATAATATTCTCGCTGACATAAACAGGCGTGTAAACTATATCCGCCTGGAGTACTGGTCTTTCCCAAAGTGATATTTGTAAATCCATATTTTTTTTAAAAATAAAATTCTTTTTTATTGCTCAATTATTATTGAGTTATTAACTTGGTTGCCGTACACATCCCACCCCTGATATTCGTAATCCGGGAATAAGCCATCACGGGATCTTGCAAATAATTCTACCTTTTTAGGTTCATTGAAACTTACCTGCACCGCTGTTGAAATCAATTCCCTGAAATAATGCGGTTTTTGAGAATGTTTACCGGCTTTTGATTGATGGCATTCATCAAGTTCAAACTCATTACTTTCAAAGAAGTTGGCTTTTTGCTGCCGAAACGCCTTAACATTCCCTTTTACTCCCACAAGTAAATGCTCACACTGCCCTCTGAACCAGTACCCCATACCCATACTCATTATCTTTCGCCATGTAATCATTGTTTTGTACTTAAATCCCCATGCCTTTAAAGTTTCCATACCCTCCGGTAAAAGTGGAACCGTTACCCACAAAAACAGTATGCAGTTCTTTTCAGTAATATCATGTATAGGCATTGCCATAATATCCTCGTTGGTCATTAAGGTATATTTCTTTTCGGCTGCACTTTCAAACGTGCCGCCTGTTTTCTTATTTTTATAAGTCCATGGACAATCAGCATAAACAACGTTGTACTTCATTTCGTCTAATTTCTCCTTTTTTAATTCTGAAAATATTTTATTACTTCTTTCCCGCTCCATTCACCCATGTAAACTTTAAACCGCCTCACATTTTATCTCCTCGCCTTTATGAATAAGGTTTATGAGGTTCTCTACCATATCCCGCTTATCCTGGTCCATTGAAAATATCTGCAGCATGATACAAGAGAACTGCATGGTATCACCTTTTCTGATTTCTTGTACAAACACCTCTCTGTTTTCATCACAGGTCATTCTTGCAATGGTATCTGTTTCATTTGCCTCGCATCTTTTAATAAGCCGGTTGATGAACTCTTTTGTATCGCCCGCTACTTCATGCCGGACGTAGGATAAATAGTTCCTTGCGATACTGTTGTGGATCATTGCCAGGATCATGTTATCGTTTGCAGATTGTTGCATTCCAATTTTTTAAAGGAGCAGACCGCAAAGGGTTAGTAGTGCAGCCTGCTCCGGAGTTAGGAAATGGTTAGTCACGCGACTTTGTAAAAGCCTGTGAAAACGGATCGTAAACTGTCTGGCAGGTAATTAGGCAATCTTCTTTTAATTCAAGAGTGGTATGGTTGTTTGTTGTCAACCTGCTTTCCCCTTTTACCTG
Organism: Bacteroidota bacterium; assembly: GCA_040388375.1. Classification (NCBI taxonomy): domain Bacteria; kingdom Pseudomonadati; phylum Bacteroidota; species Bacteroidota bacterium. The sequence goes on from JAZKBU010000029.1 coordinate 2,890, forward strand.
AAAAGTCTCATTGACATTATCCAGATTAATTACTTGCTTCGCTCCTTCGATGAAGTGGCCGTGACTTGACGAAGGAGCTACGTTTACTTTTTGCGCTGTTTGTGTCATTTGTTATTTTTTAAAGTTTAAAAGTGTTT
>JAZKBU010000030.1 GCA_040388375.1 Bacteroidota bacterium
CAACGTCTTTTATTTTAGACTGCTCTTCCTTAGAAGCGGACATGTATTCTTTGAATGTTTCAGTAGTTTTATACTCCTTACTTATTCTGTCAACAAGGTCAGACCAATTGTATTTTTTGTTCTTCCATAGCTTCGACTTGGCACTCATGCCCGTTGCTATGTCTAGTATTCCATCAAATCTCGTAGTCATAAATTTTATATTTTCCGTTTTTAATCTTTGTACGTGCTATGTGAATGGCTTTAACTGAGCGTTTTATCTTAGCGGATAGTTCTATATCCAGCATTTGGTGGTCTCGAATTAAAATTAATTCGCCGTTTGTTAGTCTCCTTTTAACCCTCTCAGACATTGACATTTGTATCTCTGACTTTTTATAGTTTTTAAGGTTGTGTTTGTTATAATCCCTGTCGGGGTGTTTGTCTTTTGTTTTCCTAGTAGGCATAAAGTTAAAATTTTGTAAGTGTTTTGACTAGTATATGCCCCACTGGTCGGCCATTGCTTGAGCTACCCCGGCAAACGTTTTGCTTCTTGTTTCTGAGCTTCTGTGGTTTGTCGCTTTTCTTTTTCTTGGGTTTCCCTTGTGATCTTTAGAACCTCCACTTACCCAAGAAATAACGTTTTCCTTTATTATTTTTGTTGGTTCTAATACCGGCAAGCCCTTTAACCACAAGCACGTTTTTTTTGAGTAAGCATGACCGTATTCATAAGGTTGTATCATTTGGTCGTATTTTGGTAAATCATAAATAGTAGAAGGTATCGGGTTTTCTATGCAGACTCTTGGACAACTTGAATTGTAAAACAGCATAAAGAATTTTTTTGCTTGAAGACCTTTTTCAAATCTGTGTTGATCTATTATTCCTTTTATTGGGTAGAGCCTTGCAGCTCCTGCATTGCTTAAATACGTGCAAGTGGGGTGTGCTATAATCAAGTCCCATTTTTCTTTAAGTAACTCTGTAACGTCTTGTTGGTAATGCCATTCAGGGTGTCCACCTGAACAGGGTTTTAGGTCGCAAGAATAGGCCTCGTGTCCTACCTTCCTAAAAGCTGTACAAACTGCCTGGCTTTCTTCGCATGCTATTAATACCCTCATAAACCTAGTCCTTTTTATAATATTTAGTTAAGTAGCCGTCTGCTGTTAACGGTAAACCTTCAGCCCATTCAGGTACAACCCCCATAATTCTACAAATTTCTTTCAGAGAATGTTCACTTAGACCTTCTGAAACTTCACACACTACTTCATCGTGCACGTGCATCACTATTTTATAGCCTAACCGGTAAATATCTTGCATTGAGTTAGCTAGTAAGTCTCGCGCAATAGCTTGTACAATGTTCTCGACAAATTTGCCCCCATAAGAATCGACCCACCACCATTTTTTGGTTAGTAAGTCTATCCCTTTATATTTTACACTGCTTTTACCGAACTTATTAATTCCAAGTTCAGCGTTTTGATAAAACAATTTACGGCCTGAAGGTAGTTGTATTGTAAGGGCTTTACCATCGTGCTCAAAAACTAAACCTCTGTATTGCGAAAGTACTATTTTTTTTCTTGTTTTCAATGCTCTTATGACGGCTTCTTCAACACCCGCCCAAAGGCCTACAATGTTCTTATTTTTGGCTCTCCACTTGTTAACAATGGTCTTCATTTCTACTTCTGAAAG
>JAZKBU010000031.1 GCA_040388375.1 Bacteroidota bacterium
GAATTGATTAAATAAATTTTAACTACTACTAACTAAGCAAATTCCTTTACAGTATAGACAATTCATGGTTTTTTAAGTGATAAATGGTACACCAAGAAAATAAAAACCTAGTAATAATGCTCCCTAATACATTTTTAAAATAAAAGAGAGGAAAATTAACTCCTCTCTTTTATGGATACTTAACTCCACTTTATTTTGTTTTTCAGCTATTTATAAAATCACAATATTCAAAAGTGACAAATGGTACACTACCAACCATCTAATGCTTATTAATTAATGAAGGTCTGTTTGACCAACTTAATTTTTCCAACTCATCTATTAATTCTTTATTACTATCATAATAAAAAAGAGTTTTTACACAAATCATATATAAATCATCTGAAAAAATTTCTATTTTTAGTAATTTTTTTTTGTCTTCTTTATGAAAAACTAATTTGTGAACACCTGTAAAAATTTCATTTTTAGTATTAAATTTTATGCTTAATGGCATTGTATCTTTTTTATTAATTGATTGGATAATTTCCCATGAACCCTCATCTGTCTTGATATTCTTACCTATCAATGCTTCATCACATCGATTATCTATTTTACACAATGAAGCTCTATTATTTTTTTCAAAGAATATAATCATATTAGCCAAAACACAGGGTTTAACATCATACCCCTTGTAGTAGATTGTATCGACAACCCAAGTGCCCTCCATTACTTTATTTATATTGGTCTTACATGAACCAAATATAAATAAGGCTGCAAAGAGCAAAAAAAACATAGAAATTTGTTTAGTCATTTAATCGTTAATTAAGGTTTTTTAATCGATACAGCAGAGGGTGGAGGTACTTGATAAGTATTATCAGTTGGTGTTGTAGAACCAGCAGGATTAGGGACAGGAGATGATGTTGGAGTTGTTGCTTTGGGATTATACTTATTGTATATCTTAATTCCAATGTTATAAATTTCTTTATCATCAGTATTATTAACGCCCTGCAAAACTACATTCATTATATTAGTCAAACTTTCCTTATTTTGATATTTTTTATCAATTAAACCATTCTCTATGGATAATTCTGTTTTTACATTTTCAAAAGCTTTTTCAGCCAATTCTGTATGTTCAGTTATTAAATCATTATCGTACAAATCTTGAAAATATGCTACTTGTTCTGAAACAAATATTATTGCTTCCATTGCTGCCACACCTTTAGCCATAGCTTTGGTTTTATTCCCAGGAGGTATACTTAAATTTCCAGGTGTTCCTTTCTTACCATAGTTTCTAGATCTATTATTCTCTGTTTGAGGTTTCCAAGCATTGGGAAGTTGCTCCCCAGGAATATCAGTAGCTTGTGCTTGAGTTTTAATATTAAATTGAATACTTGCAATTGTTGGATTATACCCAATATCTCCTTGCTTCCATTTTGCAGGATTTAAGTTTTTTGAAACAAAATTTCCAACTAACCAAAAGTTCTCTACTTTAAGTTGTAATCGGCCATACTTATATTCAACCCTTGCTTCATCTGCATCTAAGAATTCTAAGCCATCTAAATCTATTCCATCAATAGGTCTATTCCCAGCAAATTGATAAGGTGTCCACCAAGGATATTCACCAGTTAACGGATCAACACTTAAAAACTTACCTAATTGTGCATTATAGATACGGAAACCATAATCGTAAGTGCTTCCACCACCACCCATTCCTTCTGGGTCAAGTTCTTTACCGTTAAAACCAAACCTATACCCATTTTCCGCTTCTACCTCTTCCAAAGTAAAGTTACAGATTTGCACACTACCAGAAGCATTACCTGCCTCATGGAATATTACATTGGTTTCAAAGCCAGTAGCAGTGAAAATATAACTGTAATCACCAGGGGTCATAAAATCTGTTATGCTTATTAAGTTTGTGGTACTCGCGACATCTTTTACGTACATGTATGGCCAGCCACGTAGGTTTACTTTAAACATGATGCGGTAGGTTTTGCCTGCCTCGGTACTAAAGGTTTTTTGCATACCTGCATTTAAGGCTGTTACGGTTGCACGTATGTTACCGTATACATTGCTTAAGGTTGCATTGCTGGTTGCTACCCACCCGTCAACACCGCTTGAAAACGAACTTTCGCTCACGGTTTTTGTCACTAACACACTGCTTACCTGTTTGTTACGAGTAGCCATTGGAGCCCCGAACGAATGGTAATATAATGGGTATTTAGTTAGCATTTTATAAACTCAATAATATAAAAAAGGAGTTGCTTTTAATACTGATTGATAAAATAATTTTTAGCAGCTTTTTTAATTCAAATTCCTTTACAGTATTGACAATTCATGGTTTTTTAGGTGATAAATGGTACACCAAGAAAATACAAACCTAGTAATAATGCTCCCTAACGCATTTATAAAATAAAAGAGAGGAATATTAACCCCTCTCTTTTATGGTTATTTAACTACACTTTATTTTGTTTTTCAGTTATTTAGAAAATCATTATATCCAAAAGTGATAAATGTTACACTACCAGCGGTTGCTATTTTATTATAAAAAAGAACCAACAATAAACATCAATAAAACAATAGTTACTATACCGATCAATCTATTCCATAGTGAACTACCTAAAATACTTTCAGAATCATTATCGCCTTCTTCTGTATAAAAATAATTAATACTTTTTTTCCTATCACTAAATAACCATCTCATTACCGCACCAATGTATGCGAAAAAAAATCCTACCATATTATTTTTTCTCCTCCTTTTCTTTTTTATCTTTTGCAACAGTCTTCACAATTTCACCTGCATCTTTTAACTTCTCCAGAGTCTCTTTTCCTTTTTTATTTAACTGTTTCAAGTTCAGTACCTTAGCATTATGCTTTTTATGTAGTAAGTGTTTTGCACTTTGGGACATAGCTTTTCTTTCTGCCTGCGTTAACATAGTATTCGCAAACTTACTTAATCCCATAGCCGCGGCTTTCGATACTGGTTTAAAAATTCGTTCCGTTGGAATTAATGTTGACAAAGTCCCAATTGTAGCATCAGTTAGTTCTGTGCCTCTAGTCAAATTATGACCCTCTAAATTTGTAGGTTCCATTCCTATTAAATTGGTAACTGTTGCTGACAAGTCATTTAATGAGCCATATACTACACCACCTGCAAATTTTGCTGCTTTAGTTATGTAACCATCGTCTTCTTTTACCGTCAAAAAATTATCTTTTATTTTTTCTACTGCATTAGGAATGAATGGCTTAATAGTGCCCATTGATTTTTGATTTTTTACCCTCGCATTAACGATAGCGTTTTCGCATTTATTACCACCATTATTAACATTATCTCTTGCAGATTGCCAAATATTGTATTTGTTAAGTCTAGCAGGTTCAGCACCATCTAAATCTATAAATTGAATAGGACTATTACCTGAAAATTGATATGCTGAATAATATGGATAATCTTCAAACAACGGATCAACACTCAAAAACCTACCTAATCGATTATTATAAATCCTAAAACCATAATCTTGTGTTTGGGTTTCACCGTCATTCTCTTTACCATTAAAACCAAACCTATACCCATTTTCCGCTTCTACCTCTTCCAAAGTAAAGTTACAGATTTGCACACTACCAGAAGCATTACCTGCCTCATGGAATATTACATTGGTTTCAAAGCCAGTAGCAGTGAAAATATAACTGTAATCACCAGGGGTCATAAAATCTGTTATGCTTATTAAGTTTGTGGTACTCGCGACATCTTTTACGTACATGT
>JAZKBU010000032.1 GCA_040388375.1 Bacteroidota bacterium
AGGGGAGCGCGCGCCCGTCTCCCCCTCCCCCCCGCTTTTTTTTTCTTTTGGCGAGACTCTTAAACGCAGGCGCGTAAGCGCCTTCCATTGAAATTTTGCATTTGATTTACTATAATTATTTTATGGCAAAAACATCGTATATCACTATCCCCGACGGATTAGATTTGTCTTATAATAAAGTGATCCAAAGCGGTGACCGCTTTATTCTTCCGCACGTGAAAGTCAAAAGACTTTTCACGTCCCGCTACCGTAAGAAAGGACTCACACAAAAAAGTTTGATGGTGTCACTTTCACCCGTTTGGGCTGGATTTAGTGATGCAGAAAAAATGGCGTGGAATTTGTCGGGCGCTGAAAGTAAAATGACTGGTTGGAAAAACTTTGTGCAAGATACAGCAATTAGAATTGCAAATAGTTTGAGTGGATATGCTACGCCAAACACGCTGTATCAAAGTCGTGTGGGTCGCATAACGATTGAAGCGCCGGCCATTGGTTTGACGATTTTACAATTACATCCGCAGAGCTATTATATAAATAAAAAAGTTACTGGTACTCGTTCGCAATACATCCCGCAATTAGTTGAAGAAAATCTTTCGTTGCCTGTTGACTTGGCAATTTCATATTTTAGCGATTTAGTTTCGGCTGGTAGTAACCCACGAGCAAGATTTTTTGTTATTGTTTATTCAAACTATCAAGGTCGCACGATTGAAAATACTTGTGAAATAGAATTTGATTTATCACATGCTTGGGAAAGAAAAACTGCATCTATATCTGGAGTGCTTGGGCAATTTCGTGGGTATACAGCTTTTGTTGAAATAAATGATGCACAGGGAACTTTGCTTTTTGATAACGTGGAAATTGTGCATACTGGTTTAAATTGGGCGCGTGATCCTTTTTGTAATAGTATACAAACTAGCTTTACAAAAGCATTTTTTCAAATACCTAAAAACTGGGGTGCTGAAACTATCCCCGATGGGGCGCAATATCGTTCTGTATATCATGAAAATCCTTAAACTTTTAATCTTGCTTGTTTTTCTTTTTTGCCCTATAATTAAAAGTATGGCTGATCCTACATGGGGTATGCTACCAAAAAGTCAGGTAGACCCACAACTAATTGAAGAACGTATCGCACAAATGATTTCTGAACACGAGTCTGACCCCGAGGCGCATTTAGGCGTTGGCGAAAGTTTGGAGCAACACAAGACAAATGAAATTATAGATCATCCTGCTCAAAGTATTGTTGCTGATAAATTTTCTTCTTCTGCTAGTTTTGTTTTCATACCTGTCTTGCCGTACCAAGTGGGTCGCATTGATAATTGTGATGGCTCTGAGGCGACGCCTTATTTAATTATTGAACAACAATCCCCTTTTTCGGGCGATGGTACTTATCAATTTTCTGATTTTAACCCGTACGATTCGGGCTATGCTGATGGCGAAAGTGTCGTTGATTTTATTTTGATGTCTGGTGGCTCTTCCGGCTCATGGGAAGGACTCTTTACTTTTGGTTGGGGAAGAATTGAAACAAAAGAGGGCTTTTATAGAATTGGCTACTTCTCGGGCACATGGCAATATACTTCTTGGACTGCAATAAATTTAGATTATGGTAAAAGATTTAGATTTCATTATGATGCAAATGCAGGAACAATTCAGGTATTTGTATCGGGCGTTGAGGTTTTAAATACTTCATACTCTATTGATATTGAAGACGATGAGACAAGTATTTATTCGCAAATCAATCGCGGTTCTTCTTCTACTGCAAACATTGGTATTGCAAACTTAAATGTTTATTTTGAGGGCTTATAAAAATTATTATTAGTTAAATTTTATTTAAAAAAAATGAAAAAAATCACTGTTGAAATTTTATATTATTTGACAATAGTTCTCATAATATGTGCTATTATTAGAGGTCTTTTTAAATTGTTTCAATAAAAAAATATATGGAATATGAACCGTTGCCAATTATTTCAAACCAGTTTCCTAAGGTCGTAATACCGCTTATAGATAGTGCTTTGCACAGTATTGACATTATTGTATTCGACTGGCGTTTTTATAAACATGATCCTGCAAATGCAGTTTCCTTATTTAATTCTGCGATTGCTCGAGCGTGTGCTCGAGGGGTAAATGTGCGTTGTCTTGTGCAGAATGACGGAGTTGTTGACAGTTTAAAAACTTTAGGTTGTTATGCTAGGCGCTTACATAGCAAAAATATACTCCACACAAAATTGCTTATTGTCGATAATAAGCGTATAATTATAGGGTCGCATAATTACACACAGCGGGCGTTTAGCTCCAATCATGAGGCAAGTATCTTTGTCACGATGGCGGATTTAAATAACGGCTTTGTGCAATATTTTAATAATTTATTCGGTTTGTAAAAATTACATGAAACAAAAATCTTTGGGGGGCTTAATTGTTTTATTTATTCGTGTTATACGATTTGTAATCGCTTTACCATTCTATATTGTCGGTTACTTTTTTGTATATTTCGGAAAATTTTTTTGTGATTTAAAAACTGCAAAATAAAATGACTGCAGAATATCCAACGGGTATATTTGAAGCAAGAGAAACTGAAAATCTGCCAGGTATTTTATATGATGTTGATAAAAAGCGCGATTTTTTCTCGGAAGATTTTCAGAATTTAGGCGCTGAAATTACAGCAATAGAAACAGCTTTAGGAGACTATACTCCATACGGATATGATTCTTTCACTGATTGGATAGCACTTTTTCAAGATTATACTTTGAGTGATTTGGGGGATTTACATTCTGCTCTTGGCGACTGGTGGCTCGCTGGATTTCCTAGTATTACGGATTGGATAAATGCTGTTGATTCTATTGCTACTGACAATATAAACCTTATTTTTGATACTTTAGGAGATCTTACGAGTATGCCATTTCCGACTTTTGTTGAGTGGATTACTGCTGTTCAAACTGATATGAATACTAATTTTGACTTTATACTTGATATTATTGGCGATTATGGTGCAAATCCATACTCTACGCTTGTTGAATGGATACAAAGTTTTGGCTCTTCAGTTATACCTCCTCAAACATTTGTGATTACTATGAGTGGTGATGCAACGCCTGGTATTGAAGATTATGATCACACTTTGGGCGTTACTCCTTCTCGTGTTGAGATTGTTGGTCGTTGGGTTACTGACGATGTTCAGTCGGTGATGTGTGAAGGATGGATAGATGACTACGAGGCTAAAAATGTCGGTATGCGTATAAACGACAATCCTATTAACTGGACTGATAACTTTGAGGGGGTACGTTTTGAAGTTGGAAATACCATAGGGGATGCGTATCAAAAAGCTCGTGTTTATTACGATTCTACAAAAGTTTATTTTGATTGGGATGAGGCAGGTGTATTGCCTGCAGGATTTATATATATTTTAGTAAAAGTATTTGCTTAAAAAAAAATGCACACTGGTAAACTTGGAAAACTAAGGTCACTCGATGCTAGAGGAAAATTTGGACGCTCTGGGGGTTTTGGACGTATAGCTTTCGGCTGGAATTGGTTTGGTTTCTATAACTGGTTTTGTGGCATTTACTCCAAAAAATATTACTTTGGAAAGCCGTATATTTCGCGTATGAAATTTTATAGACCGACTAATCCTCAAACTCCGACACAACAAGCATGGCGTGCTACGTTCGCTGATGCAATGACTGCTTGGGGCGCTCTATCTGCTCCTCAAAAAGAGCCCTATATAAAACGAGCAAAGAAATTGCAAATGACTGGGGCTAATTTATTCTTAAAACAGTACTTGCGAGAGCACGCTTAAAATAGAGCTTGACAAGTTTTTCTACTCTCTGTTACAATATATGTGTGTATAGTTTTATTGTTTTCTGATCTTAATTAAATCGTCGGCAGAAAGCATTTTTATAAATAATTTTGCAAAAATATCATGGCTAAAGTTAACGGTCCATTCATGTCTCTCGATGCTTCGGGTACTTTTGGAAAAACACTTACAGCTTCAAAGTGGAAGGGTCGCCCTTACATGAGACTGCGTGTTATCCCATCAAACCCTAGTACTTCAGGACAAGAAGCTGTTCGTTCAATTCTTGGTACTCTCGCTAAGGCGTGTACTGCAGTTTTGACATCATTCGCTGATATGGCGGGAGTGGGTTCACCATTCTTCGTCGCCGCTCGTGATGGTGCTCCATCTGGTCAGTCTTGGATATCTTGGTTGCAGAAGGTCATGTACCCTGCTTTCGGTGCAAGAGTAACAGCTTACGCTGGTCTCTCTGGTACTATTACAGGTTACTACCAATCTACTGCGACAGCTATTGGTTTGTCCGCTTACGTGGATAAATCTGGAGATACTCATACTGCTGGAGAACAGCTTTTCATGCTCGCATATTTCGCAACGACTTATCTCGGTATCACTGTCGGTGGTGGTTATTTGACCCCAACGAACGGAGGTGCTGTTGATTCATTCGGTGACGATGTGCACTTGACTGTCTAGTACAATACGGATACAAAAAAAACACTCCTTGCGGAGTGTTTTTTTTTATTTATAGTTATTCTTCTATAAAAATACGAGGATATGGCTTTTCGTGGTCTATATCTAAGTGAATATGCCCCTTTCCGATCCCTATGCGCTTAAATCCCGCAAAAATTGCCCCTTTCATGATGTTTGCACGCTCTTCGTTGTTTGTGCATTGAATATCGCACGCTAGCCCCGTCAAATGTGCAGAGTCTTCTTTGCCTCCTACCTCTGCATTTTTTTCGGGTGTTCTCAAACCTGATGTGACTATAAAAGGTATACCTGCAAAAGTTCTTGCTCTATTTAACATTCTTACTAATACAGGATTTAAACCTGCTACCTCCTCCTCTTTAAAATATCCGTTTGACATATTTGTTTTATACTTTAAAATTTTTAAATCTTTCTAATGCGATTTTTCCGCCTGCTACAACCGACCCTATAGCGCCTGTGTCTACTGGATTAAGATTCTCTCCGCAATGTACACCCTTTGTGTTTAGAATATTTTGGAGAAATGCGATCCCTGCTGATATCAATGCTGTGAATAAAATACTTAAAATATGCACGTATGCTTTTTTAAAATTTTCGCTCATGTCTCTAATAATAAAAAATATAATTGCAAATGTCTACTAAAAAAAAGGCGAAAAAAAAAGTACACTATATAAAAAAAACTTTGTCAAGTTTAAAATAGTGTACCCGGGGCGGAGGGGGGGGATTTAATTTAACTTCGCTCGCTCGCGTCGTTGCGCTTTTGGCTACGCGCCACTCGCTAGCGAAGTGTAATAATTGTTTTTAAAACTGTCAAAGGGCTATATGTGCAAAAAGCTGTGGATAAACTCAAAAAACCTTTAAAATACAAAAACAAAAACAAAATGCGTTTTTCGTGGTGTAATGAAAAACGCTTGACTTTATTCGCAAAAAGTATTTTTCACTTTTTGCGAATTTTTCCCCCTCTCCGCAGGGCGGAGAGGGGGCAGGGGGAGAGGTGGGACTGCCCGAGATACATCTCGCTGGGGCAGTGCTGAAAGGAAGGCAGACCCGACATCGTGTCTTTCATACCTTGTATACTTGCTCGGCTTTTGCACTTCTCGGGTGTGGGGGGTGGGAGCGCTGAGGACTTCCGCAAGCGCTTGGGGGGGAGGTGTCTAGCCTCCCCCCCAGGGGAGTCGCGTGCGTGCCAAAGGCACAATCACGCGACCTAAGCTGTCTGCCGAGCCCTAGCGAGATGTATCTCGGGCGGATGCCCGTGATCTTCCTATTCTTTTTTTGGGCTGACGCTGGAGGCTCATTGCCCGTACTCGGGCAATGAGTAGCGTCCTTTGAATAGGGTCGCGCGCCTCCTCCCCATCTTCTCCCCCCCATCCTCTATGTATGTATTCTCCTCGCCAAAAGAAAAAAAAAGCGGGGGGGAGGGGGAGACGGGCGCGCGCTCCCCT
>JAZKBU010000033.1 GCA_040388375.1 Bacteroidota bacterium
GGTGTTGTATCTATATAAGAGACGCCCCCCTATTCCCCCCAACAGCATCGGGCGGCTGCTAGCCCACAGCCATAGCCACCAACCTATTGTAAAAGCTTAATAAAGCTATAATACTTTTAAGTGATTCCAAAATACACCGCTTTTTATATAACTTATTGTTGCCTCAGAAACACCAAATTCCTTAGCTAGTACGCTTTGTTTACACTCACCAAGTCTACGTTTAATAGACACCACTTGTTCTTTAGTAAGCTTTTTTCCCATACGAAAAGATTTGGCTGCATCCTTTGTATTTTCTGAAAAAGACATTAAACATAGATTATCTAGTTTATTATTTGTTTTGTTATAATCTATATGATGCACAGTTAAGTTTTCATTAAACCCTTGTATAAAATATTTAGCAACCAATCTATGAACAAGCTTAAACTCTCGTGAACCATCTGCGCATATTAAAGAAACTTGTTTATATCCAGATGTATTAGTTTGCTGTTTAAGTATTTTTTCTTTATTAAATCTATAGCTAATAACATCGCCGCACGATGTTACAGCATACATTGCACTTGTATTTAATATAAAGCATTTCATAAAAACCCCCAACCTATATATACATATATATAACGTATTTCAGGTATATATTCAAGGCGTGTTTACAAGCTGTCTCATTAACAGTTCATATTAATTCACTGTGTAAATTCACTCAGAAGTGAATTTTGTTTCTCCACTCCCCGCCTACATATGGATTGCGGCTGGTCGTAACACCTTGATTATATTTAAAAACATATTTTCCGCGGCGACGTATATTTATATTGTGCCTATTGCTTCCAGACTTAATGTCTTTCAGCGGCACGACGTTAAGGAGTCGCCGCTTACTGCGTTTATCAACTTGCAAGCGTCAGCGCCGCTACCATACTAAAAGTGCTTAGTGTTCGTTAAGAATGTCGCATAAAACCACGGCTTCATTCTCACTAGTAACATGAAACAACCATAAACTATTAAATGATTTATCACCGATAGGCCTAACAGCCCACATGTCATAATAACAAACGTCTAAAAAATATTCCCAATTATTATTCATAAATACCCCCGCCTATAATACCGTATTACCATATGCTATCGACGTAACTAAGGAAAGTTCTCTTTATATATAGCTACAGCTTTATGGATAAGTTGATTTATCTTCTTAATACTCTTAGTGACCGCCTCACCCATGGAATCACCTGCGCTAAGGTGTCTATAACACTCCGATACACCTTCTAGGGCTATCTCTTCTCTTTGTATTTTATCAGGCATACGCCACAAAGCTTTCCAAAATAGTTTATGAGCATTCTCTTGTATAAACAACATATCAACTTGTATTTGTTTTTCCCGTTCTTGTAACAATAAAGCTCGTATATATTTCTCTGGCTTAGGGTATTTGCTATAAATGAGTATTTTATTTATTAGGTTATCCACTAAAACCCCCTACGTAATTATACTAAACATCAAACACTTCTGCATCGTTACTTGTAAGCCGTTTCTTAAGCAGCTCTGCGTACAATTTGCACTCATCTCTGCTAGAGAACTTCCCTAGAATAATATTGTCCAGGCTTGCTAATACATAATAACTCAAACCATTTTTGTTTAACGCTGTTATTTTAAATTTCATTAATATCTCCTCTTTAATATACAATTATCTACATTATTCCAGCATGTTTTAAATTCTTTATGGGTTATTCTTGGTGAATGGCTTATAAGGCATAACTCGTATTTAATAAGACAAATGCCTTCGATAGGTGCTTTTATTCTAGTTAAAGACTCAATTTGTGCTGAATACATTATAGTTAATAAGCTTAATTCTAGTAACATTACTATTTCTCCTTACTCCATTGATAATAACTAAAGATGTTAAGAGCAAAATATATACAAGCCATGCCAGCGACGCCGTATTGTTCTGAGCTACTACAAC
>JAZKBU010000034.1 GCA_040388375.1 Bacteroidota bacterium
CCAAAGCGATACCCATTCTCCGCCTCTACTTCTTCTAAAGTGAAACTAGCTAGTTGTAATTCGCTTACTGCTTTGTCAACTTCAAGGAATTCTACTTGGGTTTGGTAACCGGTAGCGGTTATGGTATAAGCATAATTGTTTGGTGATAAAAAGTCGGTTACACTAAATATAGTATTGGTTGTAGCCAAATCTTTTACATACAAGTATGGCCAACCGCGGAGGTTTATTTTAAACTTAATGCGATAGGTTTTACCGGGCTCGGTTGAAAATACTTTTTTCATCCCTGAGTTTATTGCTGTGGTTATTGCACGTACATTACCATATACGTTAATGAGTGTAGCTGAACCACTCGGTACCCACCCGTCAACACCGCTTGAAAACGAACTTTCGCTCACGGTTTTTGTCACTAACACACTGCTTACCTGTTTGTTACGAGTAGCCATTGGAGCCCCGAACGAATGGTAATATAATGGGTATTTAGTTAGCATTTTATAAACTCAATAATATAAAAAAGGAGTTGCTTTTAATACTGATTGATAAAATAATTTTTAGCAGCTTTTTTAATTCAAATTCCTTTACAGTATTGACAATTCATGGTTTTTTAGGTGATAAATGGTACACCAAGAAAATACAAACCTAGTAATAATGCTCCCTAACGCATTTATAAAATAAAAGAGAGGAATATTAACCCCTCTCTTTTATGGTTATTTAACTACACTTTATTTTGTTTTTCAGTTATTTAGAAAATCATTATATCCAAAAGTGATAAATGGTACACTACCCACTACACTCTTTCTTACCTTTGTTGCAATGCTTTCTCTTCAATTCTATTAACCGTTTCAACTGATTCCACAGTTCCTTTATCGTTGTATTTTGTTTTTAAAAATGTATCGCTTTCCATTGATACATAAGTTACCTTTATTAAACCATTCTCTTTAAAATATGTTATCTTATATTTTGAACTAGAATCTGTTTTTTCAAAAATCTCCGAAATTACCTTACTTGAATTTTTAAAGTATTTTATGCTTTTTATCAATGTATCATTTAAATATATACTTTCATTTTCTAAATAATGTGGAGAGCCAAAAGAATATCCCATAAATGTCCCATGTTTCAATCCATTATTATAATTTCCAGTAAAATATATATCAAAAACCGCATATGCAGAGAATGGTCCATCTAATTTTCCATTCCTATAATTATATACAAGCTGTGCTAAATTTTCTTTCTTTCCATTAATTTCAAATGACTTGTAGTACATGAAAGTACCATTCTTTAAAGAATCGTCTGAATACTCACCATATAATCTAAGGGCTTTATTTTTTTTGTTATCCTTTTCATATACAAGATACCTTCCATGTGGCAATTTTTCTGCTAAATCAAAGAACGGATGATAATAAAAGGTTTTAAAAACTATATTATTCGTGTCATAAGTAATAAATGAAGAATCTTTAATATCAATAGCTTTAGTATTGATTTGTGAAAATAATTGATTTTGAAAATTCAAAAGCATAAGAAAAAATAAATATTGCAGTGTTTTCATAATTTAAACATTATTTTTTTAAAACTTCTTTAAGTGCTTGTGCCAAATTAATTCCTCTTTGTGCTGGAGTTGTATTAGTAGTATTAACCATTATAAATCCTTTTACATTAGACTTAACATCAGGGTTTTGAGCATAAACCCAATTAGTACCCGACTTATCTGCTAATTGAGATGTCTTTCCTCCATTGAATGTACTCTGCACATTTTCTATAGTGGCAACACCTCCATCTGCTTGCATTTTATTAATATATTCGGTTCTCAATGGTGTTACAATTGGATCTGCATATCCAGGATTTGAAGATACTACATAAGCTCCAGTACTATTTCCTCTACTGGTAGTTGTTGATGCTCCCGAAGCAGCTGACGTAACTTCTACTTGAATTTCTTCTTTTGAAACAATTGCTAAGTAAGCCGTATAAGCATTCTTAGTTGACTCACTTTTCTTATCTAATTTTACACCATTTTCATCTGCCCTCTTAATAAACTCCTTTTCACTTAAAGGTTTTTCATTTATTTGATCTAAAGACATGAACACTTCTGTTGCACCTTGAACTGGTGGTTTGGGCATTAGATTACAGATTGCTTTCATTTGATTAGAAGACATACCTGCTGAAGTAAAAATAGCCTCAAAAGCTTCTTTTGCTCCAGGATTAGTTGGTACAACCTTTTTTCCATCTGGATCTATGTAGAATATAGGATTATTAGCACAAAAGTTATATGGTGACAACCAAGGATAGTCCATTTGCAGTGGGTCAACGCTTAACCATTTCCCCAATCTTGAATCATAAATCCTCGCTCCAAAATCATACTCATTTCCTTCACCGTAGGTTTCATTATCTTTCTCTTTACCGTTGAAGCCGAACCTATACCCATTTTCCGCATCAACTTCTTCTAAAGTGAAACTAGCTA